>NZ_JBNKWF010000022.1:0-52816 GCF_050299635.1 Altererythrobacter sp. | reverse complement strand
ACACCGTCATCCCCGCGAAAGCGCGGATCCCGACCCTTCCTGGCGATGTCCAGCAGATAAATCTGGGGCCCTGCCTTCGCAGGGGTGACGACGCAGCGACGCCGTCAAGGCTGCCAGGCGTTGACGATGTGGCGTGGCATGGCGCCGGGTGCAAGGAGGATCACGTCAATCCTTATATCCTCGCCCTTCGTCGCATATTCATGCGCGACGCATTCGGCCGCCGCGGCGACGCGCTGCAAGCGGTATTCGTCGATGGCATGGTCGAGGTCCGCGCGCCGCTTGCGCCATTTGACTTCCACGAAAGCCACGACGCCGCCCCTGCCCGCTATCAGGTCAATCTCGCCAAGCGGCGTCTTCACGCGCTGGGCAAGGATACGCCAACCCTTCATGCGCAGCCACAGCGCAGCGCGAGCCTCGCCTTCGCGGCCCTGACGCTCCGCCTCCTGGCGCCTCATCCGGACTTGAGTTCCATCGCGCGGGCATAGAGCGCCTTGCGGTCGAGCCCGGTCGCCTTGGCTACTTGCGCCGCGGCTTGCGAAGGTTTGAGCGTTTCAAGCGCTTCGCGCAGCAATTGGTCAGGATCGCCTGTCGGCGCTGCTTCCCCCGGTGGGCCGACCAGCAGCACGATCTCGCCCTTGGGCGGATGCGCTTCGTAATATTCGGCCAGCTCCGCTGCGCTGCCCGTGCGGCATTCCTCGTGCAGCTTGGTCAGCTCGCGCGCGACCGCCACTTCCCTGTCCCCAGGCAATTCACCGATTGCCCACAGGCTTTTCAACAGGCGCGGACCGGTTTCGTAGAACACCAACGTGGCGTCGATCGAACCCAATTCCGCCAGCACATCCGCCCGCGCTTTCTCCTTGGCGGGAAGAAATCCTGCAAAAAGAAAGCGATCGTTGGGAAGGCCCGACAATGTTAGCCCGGCAATGGCGGCGCAGGCCCCCGGCAGAGTGGTCACGGCAATGCCTGCCTCGCGCGCATCGCGGGCCAGGCGATATCCGGGGTCGGAAACCAGCGGCGTCCCAGCGTCGCTCACCAGCGCCACCGCTTCGCTTCGCATCGCACCGACCAGCTGCTCGCGCGCCCTGCGCGAGGCATGGTCGTCATAGCGATGCAAGGGCCTGGAAATGCCCAAATGCTTGAGAAGTTTGCCGGTTACGCGCGTATCCTCGCAGGCGACCCGATCACACCGACGCAGTATATCGACAGCACGGAGCGTTATGTCGCCAAGATTGCCAATCGGCGTCGCGACGATATACAGCCCCGGTTCAAGAGGAATTGAGAGGTTCGATTCAGGCGATTGGGTGTCCACGCCTCGCCTTTTGATCGAGCAACATAGGGTCGGCAAGCATGAAGCGGAATTTGTTCAACCGTCGCAACTGGATGATTGCAGGGACAGCGGCGCTGCTGGCAGGCTGCCAGATCATCCCCAAGACGGGGCCGGAAAGCGCCGGAACCGGCACCGGGCCCACGCCCGAGCCGAGTGCGACGGAACTTCCGACCGACCAGACGCGCCACCGCGTTGCGCTATTGGTCCCGATGTCGGGTGGCAATGGCGATGTCGGCCAGTCGATCGCCAACGCGACCACCATGGCGCTGCTCGATACCAATGCGAGCAATCTGCGGATCACCACCTACGACACGTCGAAGGGCGCACGCAGCGCGGCTGAGAAGGCCGTGGCCGATGGCAACAAGGTGATTCTCGGCCCGCTACTGGCGGATAATGTTCCGCAAGTGCTCTCCGCCGCCGCACCGGCCAATGTGCCGCTGATCTCCTTCTCCAACGATACCAGCGTCGCCGGATCGAATGTGTTCGTGATGGGCCATATCCCCGAACAGTCTATTTCGCGCACGGTGGCCTATGCCCGCCAGCAGGGCGCAGCCCGCTTTGCCGCGCTGCTGCCCAATGGCGATTATGGCCAGCGCGCGCAAAGCGCCTTGACCAATGCGCTGAGGACTTACGGCGGGCTGCTCGCTTCCGAAGAACGCTATGCGCGCGGCAACACCTCGATCGTCAGCGCGGCGGAGCGTCTCAAGGCTCGCGGCGGCTATGACACGGTGCTGATCGCCGATGGCGCACGCCTTGCGACTCAGGCAGCGGGAGCTTTGCGCGAAGGCGAAGGCGCGGGCACCCGGCTGCTCGGCACCGAGCTCTGGAGCGGCGAGGCAGCGCTCACCCGCGCCTCCGCCCTGCGCGGCGCGCTGTTTTCGGCCGTTTCCGATGGTCGCTATCGTCGCTATCGCGAGAGCTATATCAACCGTTTCGGCGGATCGCCGCACCGGATTTCCACCTTGGGCTATGACGCGGTTCTGATGACGCTGCGCGTGGCGCGGGATTGGCGCGTCGGCAGCCGCTTCCCCAAATCGGTCATGTATAGCGATGGCGGCTTCCTGGGCGTGGACGGCGCATTCCGCTTCGGCCGCAACGGCGTTATCCAACGCGCGCTGGAAGTTCGCGAAGTGCGCAGCGGCGACGTATCGGTGGTTTCCGCCGCGCCGGCGAAGTTCACGGACTGAATCATTTCCTTTCAGCCGTTCGGGCTGAGCTTGTCGAAGCCCTGGACTTCTTGTGCCCTCGGTTAAGAAGAAAGCGCAGCCCGCCTACTAGCCTGTCCTGAGTTCATCGAAGGGCTCAGGGCGAACGGAGATGGGGATAGACGTAGGCCTGCCTTGTAACACGATACCCAACGGCGATATTGGCAACCCATGTCCGACGACCTGTTTGAGAACGCGCCCGCTTCGAGTGGCGACTACAATGCTTCCTCGATCGAAGTGCTGGAGGGGCTGGAGCCCGTCCGCCGCCGCCCGGGCATGTATATCGGCGGGACGGACGAACGCGCCCTGCACCACCTCGCCGCCGAAGTGCTCGACAACTCGATGGACGAAGCGGTGGCAGGTCATGCCAACCGCATCGAAGTGCGCCTGGACGAAGGCAATCGCCTGACGATCACCGACAACGGGCGAGGCATGCCGGTTGACGAGCATCCCAAGTTCCCGGGCAAATCGACGCTCGAAGTAATCCTGTCGACGCTGCATTCAGGCGGCAAGTTCTCCGGCAAGGCCTATGCCACCTCGGGCGGCCTGCACGGAGTGGGTGTGAGCGTGGTCAACGCGCTGTCCGAACACACGCGGGTGGAGGTTGCGCGCGACAAGAAGCTCTTTGCGCAGGAGTTCTCCAAGGGCCAGACGCTGGGCGGGTTGCAGGATCTCGGCCCAACGCCCAACCGGCGCGGCACCGCTGTCTCTTTCGTGCCCGACCCGGAAATCTTCGAAGGCAGGCAGTTCAAGCCTGCGCGACTGTTCAAGCTCGCCCGGTCGAAGGCCTATCTCTTCGCCGGGGTCGAGATTCGCTGGAAATGCGCGCCGTCACTCGCCAGCGAGGATGTGCCGGAAGAGGCAACGTTCAAGTTTCCCGGCGGTCTTGCCGATCACCTGGCCGAACAGATCGGGGAGCGCGAATGCGTCACCAGCCAGCCCTTCACCGGGCGGCAGGATTTCCCCGAAGAGAAAGGCCGCGCCGAATGGGCGGTCGCCTGGCCGCTTTACTCGGATGGTTCGACCAGCTGGTACTGCAACACCGTGCCTACCCCCGATGGCGGTACGCATGAACAGGGCATCCGCGCCGCGCTGACCAAGGGACTGCGTGCATTCGGTGAACTCACCGGCACGAAGAAGGCCAAGGATATCACTGCCGATGACGTGATGACCGGCGGCGAAGTGATGCTCTCCGTCTTCATCCGCGATCCGCAGTTCCAGAGCCAGACCAAGGACCGACTGACTTCGCCCGAAGCCGCAAGGCTGGTCGAGAACGCGGTGCGCGATCATTTCGACCACTTCCTCACCGACAATATGGAGCGCGGCAAGGCGCTGCTGGGCCAGGTGATGGAGCGCATGGATGAGCGCCTGCGCCGCAAGCAGGAACGCGAGATCAAGCGCAAGACCGCGACCAACGCCAAGAAACTGCGCCTGCCGGGCAAGCTGACCGATTGTTCGGGCGATGGCGAAGGCGAAACCGAATTGTTCATCGTCGAAGGCGATTCGGCAGGCGGCAGCGCGAAACAGGCGCGCAACCGCAAGACGCAGGCGATCCTGCCGATCCGCGGCAAGATCCTCAACGTCGCCAGCGCCACGGCGGACAAGATCCGCGCCAATGCCGAAATCGCGGACCTGACGCTGGCAATGGGCTGCGGCACGCGCAAGGACTGTGACCCTGAGAACCTGCGTTACGACCGTATCATCATCATGACCGACGCGGATGTGGACGGCGCGCATATCGCCACGCTGCTGATGACCTTCTTCTTCCAGGAAATGCCCGAGGTCGTGCGGCGCGGGCATTTATTCCTGGCCCAGCCGCCGCTCTATCGCCTCACTGCAGGCAAGGAGAGCCGCTACGCACGCGACGACGCGCATCGTGCAGAGCTGGAAGAGACGGTGTTCAAGGGCAAGAAGGTTGAGGTCGCGCGCTTCAAGGGCCTGGGCGAGATGAACCCGCAGCAGCTACGCGAGACCACCATGAACCCGGAATCGCGCAGCCTGATCCGCATCACCCTGCCGCCCGAGTTCGAGCAGCGCGCGGCGGTGAAGGAACTGGTCGACCGGCTGATGGGCCGCAATCCCGAACACCGCTTCATGTTCATCCAGAGCCACGCGGGCGATGTCGACCGCGATTTGATCGACGCCTAAGGGCTAGAACGGAGCGCCCTCAACCGCCTCCGCCGAATAGATGGCAATCTCTGGCGGCGCACTGGCCATAGCCGCGACCTGCTGCACGAACGCGCCGGATTCGGGCACCGCGAAATGTTGCTGCAGCGCTGCCATGTCTGCCCAGCGCTCGATGAAGCGTACGAGATTTCCATCTTCTATATCCACGCTGCAATCGTGGGAAATGCAGCCCTCCTCCTTGCGCGACCGGACCGAATGCTCGTGACAGATCCTGGCCCCCTCATCGCAGTTCTCCGGCCTGAATCTGACGCATCCGGTTATGATAATCATATGCGATCTCCGCCTATTGATCGGCCTTGAGCGGTGGCCCGAGGATCTGCGTTCGGGTCCATGACACGCCGACATGCTGCCGCCCATGCTTGGGAAATCCATCGGGAAAGGGCACAGACCCGTCAAGCGATGCGAAATCGTCAATCTGCATGATCGCGCCTTCGCGTAGCCGCGGCCAGATGTTGGCGCGCAAGAACTTCTGGTCCGAAAAGCGCGAGAAATCCTGCGACACGAAACTGCCCGCCAATGGCCCCAGCGGAGGCAGGACGCCGGTGAACCCGCCCCACAGGCCCGCCAGAATCAGCTCCGCATGGATTGCGTGATCGCGCATGCAATAGAATGGCTCACTGCTCGCCAACCACATCTCGATCGCGGCGCGCTCTCGTGGAAGCACCGGCGAATCGACATCGCGGCACAGGACCACATCGACATTCGGATCATCGAATGTGAGGAAGCGCCAGAATGTCCCCGCCATGGGCGATGAGCTGGCGTTGTCTTCCTTACGCGCAAGCATGACCTGCGCACCCGATGCCCGCAGCGCCAGCAGCACCTCTTCAGGCAGGTCTGGCGCGCAATAGAAACGCGCGGTGAATTCCGGAAATATGACCGGGTGCATGCGCGCATTGGTGATGGCGCATTCGTGATAATATCTGTCCTGGCCGAACAGGCTGTAGGACACGATGTTGCGTTCAGGCGTAGAGGGATCGAAGCGCTTTGGACGGCCCGCCGTAATCACCTGTTCTGGGGGGCAGCCAACTTCGGCGTTGCGCATGCGCAGGATACGATGGCGCCACTCCACCGCTTCATCATAGCGGCCGAGCTTGCACAGCATCGAACAGACGGCACTGAGATAATCGACCTTCGGATTTTCAATCTCCGCCGATTTGCGAAAGTAATCCAGTGCCTCCACCAGACGGTCCTCGGACTGCAAGATCCAGCCGCGTTCGAAGCTGAGCTCCGCCTCCGCACCCTTGAGACTGTTCCGGCGCGCCACCTCCTCCGCCTGGTCGATAACATCCATGATGCCCTCAAGCCGCCCGCCGAAACGCATTGTCTTGATTCGCAGCAGATGCGCCGGAAAATCGTCAGGGTCCCTGGCCAGGGCTTCGTCGATTAGCGCCAGTGCGGAATCGGTCTGGTCGATTTTCGCCAGCCGCATGGCCTCGATCTGGTCTTCCGGATTCATCCAGCTCCCCCTGCAAATGAGACCCGAAGCCCCATGAATACGATAGCCAATAGCATATTGGGTAATGTGCAACCCAGCCGCCACGCAGTATTGTACCGAAGCGAACACCACGCGGCGACCAGGCGACGATAGGGGCACGAATATGCGCGAACACCCGCATCGAAGGCAGTTGATCGAGGAAATGCACCTGCGGCGCTGGCCCGGAATCAGCGCGCCGGGCGGCGTGTTCCAGATCATGCGGGTGGTGGCGACTCAGGACCGGGAACAGGAGCTGGCCCAGATCGAGGCGGCGCTGGGCGCGGACAAGGGCACAGTGACAGCCGGTACGCGCCATGTCTCCGGCGTGCTCGAGAGCGGCCTCCCCTTCGCCTGGGAACGGCACACCGAAGGATCGAGCATTACGCTTTTCGCCGCCCGCAACCATTCTGATGAGCAGATCGTGCAAGCCCGTCAATGGATTGCCGAACTGCCGGGTGAGGTGGTTCGCGCCACGCATATCACACTCGTTTCGGATGAAGCCGAGGCAGAAGCGCTGCTGCCCTCGCTGCCCTTCAGCCGCGGTGAGCTGGTCTCATCGCATATTGCCGGAAGCCTGCGCTTCTGGACCGATTTCCGCCTGCATGACCAGGCATTCGGACGGGTTCTAGTTGCTGCCAGCGGAGCCGATCCCATCACTCTGTCGCGCACGGTCCAGCAACTGCAGGAACTGGGTAACTACCGGAACATGGCGTTGCTTGGCCTGCCGGTCGTGCGCGGCCAGTGGAGCGAGCTGGACGAGGTTGAAGCTCGCCTTGGTACCTTTGCCGCAGACGTGTCCGATCCGTCGGTCCGTGACGACGAATTGCTTGAGCGCGTATCCGCCCTTTCCCTGGAACTGGCGAATCTCTCGAACGAAGTCGGCTACCGGCTTGATGCAACGCGGGCCTATGGCGAGCTTGTCAGCGAGCGGCTCGAGGACTTGCAGCCCCAGGCAATCCCCGGCTTCCATTCGCTCGGCGATTTCGCCCGCAGGCGCTTTCGCCCGGCATTGCGGACCTGCGCCGCGCACCGCGACCGGCTGGGGCGGCTGACCGAGCGCGCGGCCGACCTCACCGCCTTGCTACGCGCACGGATCGAGACGCGGATCGAGAACCAGAACGCGCAATTGCTCGAATCGATGGAACGGCGCGCAGACCTGCAATTGCGCCTGCAGCAATTGGTCGAAGGGCTCTCCATCATCGCGCTGACCTATTACGGCGTCGGCCTGCTGTCCTATCTGCTTCACGGCATCGAACACGCGGTGCCCCTGCCCCCGACTTCGGCGATCCTTGCGCTGGCGGTCCCTGTCATCATGCTGGTTACCGGACTCGGCATTCACCACCTCAAGAAGCGCATCCTGAAGGAGGATTGAGCGCAGGACCTTCCGTAGCGTCACCCTTGCCACATAAGGCGCGCGCGCTTAACGCCAGCGTCAAGTTGCAAGAGGAAACCGATGAACGACCAGTCCCCCCAGCGCTTCGAGGGCACCAGTTCCTATATCGCCACCGAAGACCTGAAGGTTGCCGTCAACGCTGCGGTTACGCTGCGCCGTCCGCTGCTGGTCAAGGGCGAGCCAGGCACCGGCAAGACGGTGCTGGCCCACGAAATTGCCAAGGCGATCGGCGCCCCTCTGATCGAATGGAACGTCAAGAGCACCACCAAGGCGCAGCAGGGCCTCTATGAATATGACGCCGTTGCGCGCCTGCGCGACGGGCAGCTTGGCGACGAGCGCGTTCACGACATTTCCAACTACATCAAGAAGGGCAAGCTGTGGGAAGCCTTCACTTCGCCCGAGCTACCCGTGCTGCTGATCGACGAGATCGACAAGGCCGACATCGAATTCCCCAACGACCTGTTGCAGGAACTCGATCGCATGAGCTTCGACGTTTACGAGACGCATGAGCGGATCGAAGCGAAGGAACGCCCGATCGTGGTTATCACCTCGAATAACGAGAAGGAGTTGCCCGACGCATTCCTGCGCCGCTGCTTCTTCCACTACATCAAGTTTCCCGACCGCGAGACGATGGCCGATATCATCGACGTGCACTTCCCCAATATCCAGAAGGTGCTGGTGAAAAAGGCGATGGATATCTTCTATGAGCTGCGCGATGTGCCGGGCCTGAAGAAGAAGCCTTCGACCAGCGAGTTGCTCGACTGGCTCAAGCTTCTGCTGAACGAGGATATGCCGCTGGAAGTGTTGCAGGACAGCAATCCCAACAGCGCCATCCCGCCACTGCACGGCGCGCTACTCAAGAACGAGCAGGATGTGATGCTGTTCGAACGCCTCGCATTCATGGCGCGTCGGCAAACCTGACCGGAGTTTGAAATGACCCATACCGGCAAATGCCTGTGCGGGCATATTACCCTGGCGATAGACTCCGACCCAATCGGGTCGAGGACATGCTGGTGCACCGATTGCCAGAAGTTCGGCGGCGGAAACGGTACGACCAATGCCTTCTTTCCGGCCGACAGCATCACCCATACTGGGGAGCTCACCTGGTTCGAAAAAGTCGCAGACAGCGGGAACACGACCTGGCGGGCGTTCTGTCCCCAATGCGGAACGCATGTCTTCACACGCGGATCGGGGCGCCCGGAATATACCGGAGTACGGATGGGTATGCTCGACGAGAAAGACCTCATCGCTCCGCAAGCGGTTATCTGGACTGAAAGCGCGCCGCCATGGGCTACTTTCGACCCCAAACTACCGCACTTCCCAAAGGCACCCCCGCAATAGTCGGCCGCGAGGAGCTTCGCTTCGGATAAGCGCTCAGCCGAACGAGTAGGCTAGCTCGAAATCGCCCCAACGCTGCCCGTTGATCACCAGCGGGACATAGACGTTGCGGACGATGACATAGTTCTTGCCGTCGCCTTCCTGGCGATAGACCGCCATCATGTAGGCGTCCGTGCTCTTCTTTGCGGCGACATCGACGCCTTCGAGCATGATGCGTCCGTTCCGGCAATAGGTCGTGTCGTGCGCGAGTTCGCCGGTCGGCTTGCGCGAGCGGTCGGTAATATGCGTCGGCAGGAAGCCATTCATGTCCGCCTGAGAGCACATCATGATCGCACCGCCTTGCGCGACCACCATATCGTTGAGCGGACGCCAGTTTGCATCGGCCCAGTCGCTCAAAGACGTGCGGTAGAGCTTGGGATTGGTGCCATCGACCTCGCGATAATTCTGGTCGAACAGCTGGTTCATCGAGAGCTTGCCATCCTTTACCGCCTCTTCGGCGCGGCCAATGATCTGCGCGGCAAAGCTCTGCGCCCTTTCGACCATTTCGCTGTCCTGCGGTGAAAGCCCGGCCTTCACGATGCTGTCGAACATCTCGCTCGCGGTAAGCTCCAGGTCGTTCATCCGCGTGTGCGCGGTCTTGAGCTTGGATTCGTTTTCGACCGCCGCCTTGTCGAAATTGTCGAGCACGTTCTGCACCCGGCCGACATGGCCGCTGATCGTGCTGGTCGAGCGAGCAATCTGATCGTTCTGGCGATCGACTTCCTCGACCAGCTCGCCGACATTGCTGATGGTCTGCTCTATCTGGCTTACCGACTGTTTCGCTTCTGCGCTTGCCTGCGATCCGGCTTCAACCCGTTCGATCACCTGTTGCGCCTCAGCGCCCAGCGCGTCGACAGTCGCGGAAATCTCGTCAGTTGCCTTGCGCGTATCGTTGGCCAGGCTCTTCACTTCGCCTGCGACCACCGCAAAGGTGCGCCCGGCGTCGCCTGCACGCATCGCTTCGATCGTCGCGTTGAGAGCGAGGATGTTGGTGGTGTCCGCGATCTCCTCGATATCCTTCGAGCAGCGGCGTACCTGTTCCATCGCTGCGGCAAAGCTGGTGACATGCTGCGAGAGCGATTCGACCAGTACCAGCACCGAATTGATCTTGCTGAGCGAGGATTCGATCAGCGCGGTGCCTTCGCCCAGGCGCTCTATCGCTCGTTCGGAAAGCAGGCGGGCTTCATCGCTGGCTTCCGAAACCCTGCCCTGGTCGGCTTCCAGCTCCGCAACCGTGCCGCGCAAGGCATCGTGTTCTTCACGCAGCTTGCTCGAGGATGCGATAACAGCGTCGACAATACCTGCGACATCGGTGCATCCGATCGCCACCTGGCCGCAACTGGCCGGGATCTGGTCGATCGCCGTGGCGCTGTCCCTGTCTATCTCAATCGGCTTCATTCGATGCGATCCCTATTTGATGTGTGATGCGGTAACCGACCATGGTTATCGAATGCTTAAGCCCGGCGGGAATTGCGACGAGCCGCTGGCGTTGGAAGAACCACCACGCTAAAGCCTGTGCATGTTCTTCAATTTCGTCGACGAGCTACGCGAAGCGGGCATTCCCGCGAGCTTCAAGGAGCACCTCACACTGCTTGAGGCGCTCGACAGGAACGTGATCGAGCAATCGCCCGAAGCGTTCTATTACCTCAGCCGCGCGACCTTTGTGAAAGACGAAGGGCTGCTCGACCGCTTCGACCAGGTGTTCCAGAAGGTCTTCAAGGGAATCCTGACCGATTACGGGCAAAATCCGGTCGATATCCCCGAAGATTGGCTCAAGGCCGTGGCCGAGAAGTTCCTCAGCCCCGAGGAGATGGAGCAGATCAAGAGCCTGGGCGACTGGGACGAGATCATGGAAACGCTCAAGAAGCGGCTTGAGGAGCAGCATGAGCGCCACCAGGGCGGCAGCAAGTGGGTCGGCACCGGCGGCACTTCGCCTTTTGGCAATTCGGGCTACAACCCCGAAGGCGTGCGAATCGGCGGCGAAAGCAAGCACAAGCGCGCGATCAAGGTGTGGGAAAAGCGCGAGTTCAAGAATCTCGACAACACCAAGGAACTGGGCACGCGCAACATCAAGATGGCACTGCGCCGCCTGCGCCGGTTCGCGCGCGAAGGCGCCGCCGACGAACTTGACCTCGACGCAACGATCGACGGCACCGCCAAGCAGGGCTGGCTCGACATCCACATGCGCCCGGAGCGGCACAACGCAGTGAAACTGCTGCTGTTCCTCGATGTCGGAGGGTCGATGGATCCCTTCATCAAACTGTGCGAGGAACTGTTCAGCGCGGCCACGACCGAGTTCAAGAACCTCGAGTTCTTCTACTTCCACAACTGCCTCTACGAAGGCGTTTGGAAGGACAATCGCCGCCGCTGGCAGGAACGGACCAAGACCTGGGACATCCTCCACAAATACGGGCATGACTACAAGGTGATCTTCGTCGGCGATGCGGCGATGAGTCCCTATGAAATCACCCATCCGGGCGGCAGCGTCGAGCATATGAACGAGGAAGCCGGCGCGATCTGGATGCAGCGCATGGCCAACACCTATCCTGCGACCGTTTGGCTCAACCCCGTGCCTGAAAAGCAGTGGGGCTATTCGCAATCGACCAAGATCATGAAGCAGCTTGTCGAGGATCGGATGTATCCGTTGACACTCGAAGGGCTGGATGACGCGATGCGCGAATTGAGCCGGAAGCAGGGGCATTGAGCGAAGCCGGCCTTCCGCCCGGAATTGCGCTGAACGATCCGCGGCCGATCGCGGCCCGGGCACCCTACACCTTCGATATGCCCCATCCCGACGAGCTGGCAGCGTTGAAACCCGGCGACGGAATCAAGGCGATCTTCCGCCAGACCGAAGGCGAAACCAAGTACGATACAGAGCGCATGTGGGTGCTGATCGAACGGATCGAAGACGGCGTGGTTTATGGCGCGCTCGATAGCGATCCAGCGGACATGCCGCTGATAGAGGCGGGCATGCCGGTTGCCGTGCCGCTTACCCATGTCATCTCCACCGCGTTCCATAAGGACAATCCGCGACCGGAAACCCCGCCACGCCGCGAATATTGGGACCGTTGCTTCGTCGATGCCTGCGTCGTCGAAGGCCGCAGCCACATCGATTATCTTTACCGAGAAGAGCCCGACATGACGCAGGAGGGCGACGCCTATCCCGACAGCGGCTGGCGGATCAGGGGCACGCAGGAAGCGATCGACGAAGATGCAGCGAATGGCGACGCGCCGCGATATATCGCTCTTGGCGCAGTCCTGAACGTGGACGATAGCTGGATTGACCTGATCGACAGCGAACCGGGCCACCACTTCGCCTGGGACGCCGAAAACAAGCGCTACGTCGAGGTGTTTTGAACCAGAGCGAGTCCCGTGGCCTAGGCACACCGATGTGCCTTCTTGTTGCGGATGCTAGCGGCACCATGTGGTGGGCATGACCACGCTCCCCGCCCTATTCGTCGGCCATGGTTCGCCCATGACCATGATCACCGAAAACGCCGAGCGCACGGGGATGGAACGCCTCGGCCAGCGCCTGCCGCGTCCTAAAGCTATTCTGGCGATCACGGCGCATTGGGAAACCCGTGGCGAAACGCGCCTGACGAGTGGTGCCAATCCGCACACGATCCATGACTTTCGCGGATTCCCGCAGGAACTCTATGACATCACCTATCCGGCTCCGGGATCGCCCGAACTCGCGCGACGCGCAGCGGAACTGCTGGGCGAGCGCGCGGTGCTCGACGATGCGCATGGGTTCGATCACGGCGTATGGGGTGTGCTGCTGCCGATGTTCCCCGATGCGGATATTCCGGCTGTCGCCATGAGCGTCGACATGGCGCTTGATACCGAAGGGCACCGCCAACTGGGCGAGGCGCTTGCGCCACTGCGCGATGAGGGCGTGTTGATCGTCGGCAGCGGCAATGTGATCCACAATCTGGCGCTCTATCGTCAGACGATAGGTACACAGCCCGACTGGGCATTGGATTTCCGCGCAAGGACGAACCAGGCGCTGATTGACCGGCGGGATGATGCGCTCACCCGCTTTGCCAGTGATGACCGGGCGGCCTCAGCGGCGATCAACAGCGGCGAGCACTATGTTCCTCTGCTCTATTCACTCGGTGCGCGCCGGGCCGATGACGATGTGACGCTGTTCAACGACACGCTCGATGGCGCGCTTTCGATGACGTCAGTGCTGTATGGTGACGCGGCGCTGGCGGCAGGGCTCTAATAGATCAGCAGGTCGCTGATTTCTTCGCGCCATTGCGCTTCATCGCGGGCGGCCAGAGCATCGAGATCTCCCGGCTCAGCCGCCGCATCGTCAACCCATTCGCGCAAGGCAGGTCCGCCATTGATCACGTCAATCGCGAGCCGTTCGAGCTCGTATTCATATGGGAAGTCACGCCAGATTGGATAGTCTGGATAGAGCCGCCGGATCGCCTTGAAGGTGAGCGCCTGCAAGCGCCAGGGCCGGAATGCCTCGTGTGAATAGAACCCGCCTTCTGCATGGATCATCAATGCGTTGCAAAGCATTCCTGAGTGTTTGTGGAAGGTCGGTTCGAACCAGCATTCGCGCAAGGCGCAGCCCGCCAGCCAATCGGGTGCGAGCCGGTGCATCTCAGCCAGCACTGCCTTGGCATCGACATCGGGCGCGCCAAACAGCACCTCCAGCGGGCGGGTCGTGCCCCTGCCCTCGCTTAGCGTCGTTCCTTCCAGCATCACCGTACCGGCATAGGCGCGCGCCATGTTGAGGTTGGCGGCATTGGGGCTGGGATTGATCCAGATGCGTGTTTCGGGCCAGCCGAAACCGGGCTCCGCCTCAGGCAGCCAGTAATGCATGTCCACCACGCGGTAATCGACATCAAGCCCGAAGTGGCGGATGAACCAGTGCCCCATCTCGCCCATAGTCAGCCCGTGACGCATCGGCATTGGCGCTGCGCCGACGAAGCTTTCCTGCCCAGGCAGCAGCAGTGTGCCTTCCACCGGGCGACCCGCCGGATTGGGCCGGTCGAGAACCCACACGCTCTTGCCAGTCTTCGCCGCCTCTTCCAGCAGGTAGAGCAGCGTGGTGACGAAGGTGTAGATGCGACAACCGAGGTCCTGCAGGTCGAACAGGAACACATCCGCGCTGTCCATCATTGCAGGCGTGGGGCGGCGCACTTCACCGTAGAGACTGAATACGGGGATGCCGTAATGCGGATCCGCCTCGTCCGCCGTTTCGACCATATTGTCCTGCTTGTCGCCCTTCAGCCCGTGCTGCGGGCCAAAGGCGCTGGTGACGTTCACCCCCGCAGCGATCAGGGCATCCAGGCTATGCGTCAGGTCGAGCGTGACCGAGGCGGGATGCGCGATCAGCGCTACGCGCTTGCCCTCGAGCGGTTTGCGCAGTTCAGGCTCTGCCAGCAGGCGATCGATACCGAATTTCATGCGGTGTTGCGTGGATCAAGCGTGGCAGCAAAGCAAGCGGAGTCGTGGAAATCGGGCTTGCCCTGGGGATGCGCCAGCGCCCAATAGCTCTTTGCCCCGCCCTGCTCCTCAATCACCGCGCTCAGCCCCACCACGCATGGCCCCATGGGGAGCGCCGCGCGCGGGATTGCCGCATCGAATATGGCGAATTTCGATCCGGGCCGCATCATGCAATCAGGTGCGCGGGCGACACTCAGCCCCTCCATCCCTTCGCGATAGCCGGTGAAACGATAGGCATTCCACTGGCGCGAGGGTGAAAGGTTCCACTCGTGATACTCCTCGCCGCCGTCCGGGCGCAGGAACAGCTCGAAGCAGGTTGTCTGCCACAGCCCGTCTGCCCGGCTCTTGGAGCCTATCGCAGGCAGGATTAGCGCGCCCGCATCTTCCACCCGCCAGCGCAACAGCAGCCAATTCGGATCGTCATCGCCGATCCGCGCCTCGATCGCGGTGACCGATTCGCTGGGGTGCGCAGGATGCGGAATCAGGCGATATGCTTGCATTGTCCCCTCCCCATGCTAACCGCGCGATCCAAACGCAAGTGAGTGCCATGTCCGAATACAAATCCGACCTATTGCGCCTGCTCGAAGAGCGCGGCCATATCCATCAGATCACCGATGTCGAAGCGCTCGATGCGCTTGCGGCAAAGGAAGTGGTGACGGCCTATGTCGGTTTCGATCCAACCGCGCCTTCGCTTCATATCGGCAACCTCGCTTCGATCATGCTGCTGCGCCGCGTGCAGCAGGCGGGCCATCGCCCGATCGTGATCATGGGCGGCGGCACGGCCAAGGTCGGTGATCCATCGGGCAAGGACGAGACGCGCCAGATGCTGACCGACGAGAAGCTTGCCAGCAATATCGCTTCAATCAGGAGCAGCTTCGAGAAGATCCTGCGCTTCGATGAGAGCGAGACGGGCGCGCTGCTGATCAACAATGACGATTGGTTGAGTCAACTCGGCTATATCGAGCTGCTGCGCGATGTCGGCAAGCACTTCACCATCAACCGGATGCTGACTTTCGATTCGGTCAAGCTGCGGCTCGACCGTGAGCAGCCGCTGACCTTCCTCGAATTCAACTACATGATCCTGCAGGCCTATGACTTCCTCAAGCTGTCGCGCGACCATGGCTGCAAGCTGCAGCTGGGCGGCAGCGACCAGTGGGGCAATATCGTCAACGGGATCGAGCTGACACGCCGGATCGACGGCAAGGAAGTCTATGGCGTCACCGGGCCGCTAGTCACTCGCGCCGATGGGCAGAAGATGGGCAAGTCCGTCTCGGGCGCGATCTGGCTCAATGAAGAACAGCTTCCGGCCTATGACTTCTGGCAGTACTGGCGCAACACGGACGACCGCGACGTAGGCAAGTTCCTGCGCCTGTTCACCGATGTTCCGCTGGACGAGGTAGCGCGGCTCGAAGCGCTCGAGGGCGCGGAGATCAACGACGCGAAAGTGCTGCTCGCCAACGAGGTGACTGCCATGGTTCGCGGCGAAGAAGCCGCCAGGGCCGCCGAAGCGACCGCGCGCGAAACCTTTGCCGGTAGTGGTGCTGGAGAAGACCTGCCGACGCTGGCCGTGGGCGATGAAGGCATGCGCATCGGTGCCGCGCTGACCGAGATCGGTTTCACCGCTTCCAATGGCGAGGCCAAGCGCAAGATCGCGGAGGGCGCGGTCAAGCTGGAGGAAACCGTGGTTTCCGATCCGGGCCTGCTGGTGCTGCCTGCACCGGGCGAAACCTTAAAGCTGAGCCTCGGCAAGAAGAAACACGGCCTGATCACGCGCTGATTGCGCCGCACGGCACTTGCAGCGGGCGGATTGAAATTCCGCGATAGTTTGCTGGAAGGGGCGGAATTGTCCCATTTCCGGACAATCGGGCTTTACTAAATGTCAGCCTTTATGCGCCATTAAGTGCGGCATCAGAACAACCTTTCGGAGGTCGACAGCCGTGTCAGCCGGAGCCAATTTGAGTGTAACTGACCTGCGCCGCGCCGCGCGGCACCCGGTCGATTTCCCGGTGATCGTGGAACATTACGCGCATGGGGATATGGAATTGCATGTCTCCAACATCTCGGCGCATGGATTCATGGTCGACGACGCCGCCACGCTGAAGCGCGGCGACCGCGTGATCATCCGGCTCCCGGTTGTCGGCCGCATCGAAGCCTATGTCATCTGGACGCGCGACACACGTGCCGGCTTCCAGTTCGAGCGCATCATCCGCGTGGACGACTTCATGGCGATGATCGATACGCTGCAGCCCAACCCGCGCCTGCGCCGCCCGCGTTGACAGGCAAGGCCTGTACCGGGCCTGATCAGCACCCCCTAAACGGGCCCTTCCAAACTCAGTAGATTTTGATGCCTTGGCAGGTCCTTTGCGGCCTGCCATTGCACATGGGTGAGCGAACCGGCGACCCCACTTTCCATTCCCGATTTCAGGCGCTTCATCGCAGCTCGCTTTCTGGCGTCATTCTCCACCCTCTCGCTGGTGGTGCTTATCGGATATCAAACCTATGACGTTGCCCGCAGCGACTATGGCATGGACAGGCCAGAGGCCGCGTTGCAACTCGGGCTTCTCGGCCTGGCGCAATTCATTCCGCTGTTCCTTCTGACGCCCGTTGCGGGACTGGCAGCGGACAGGTTCGACAGGCGCAAAGTCGTTCTCTTCGCCAACTCGATTGACGGCATCATCGCGCTGGCGCTGGCACTGCTGACACTGGAAGATGCGCTCAACCTGCCGCTGCTGTTCACGCTGGCGGTGCTGCACGGTACGGCGCGCGTGTTCAACGGCCCGGCGCTCAACTCGATCGCACCCAATATCGTCCCGCCAAGACTCTTGCCACGGGCGATCGCCCTGTCTTCCACCGCATGGCAGGTGGCTGCGATGGCGGGGCCCGCGACAGGGGGCATGTTGTTCTCGATCAGCCCGTCACTGCCGCATTTCGTCTCGGCGGGGATGCTGATCTTGTCCGGTCTACTGACCCTAAGCATCCGGCCCATCAAGGCCAGCCAGGATAGCCGCAATGCTCATCCCTTGCGGCAGATCATGGATGGAGGCGTGTTTGTCTGGACCAACCGCTTCCTGCTTGGCTGCGTCACGCTTGACCTGTTTGCGGTCCTGCTGGGCGGAGCGACGGCGATGCTGCCGGTCTTTGCGCGCGACATCTTGATGGTCGGGCCTGAGGGATTGGGGCTGATGCGCGGCGCGCCAGCAGTCGGTGCTACGTCGATGGCGCTGCTGCTGTCCTTCCGACCGATCGAAACACAGGTTGGACCCAAGATGCTATGGGCCGTCGTCATCTTCGGCGCAGCTACCATCGGCTTCGCGCTGTCGCGCAATTTCATGCTCAGCCTTGCTTTGCTGGCGCTGATCGGGGCGGCTGACATGATCTCGGTCTTCATCCGCAATTCGCTGGTTCAGTTGAAAACGCCTGACGACAAGCGAGGCCGGGTTTCAGCCATTTCGGGGCTGGCGATTTCCGCCTCGAATGAGCTGGGCGAGATGCAATCCGGCCTCGCCGCTGCGCTGCTCGGTGCAACCGGAGCAGTTGTGTTCGGCGGCGCTGGTGCCATAGTGGTAACCGCAATCTGGGCGTGGATCTTCCCTGAGCTGCGCCGTGTAAAGACATTTGAGACCCAGTATTCCGAAGAGGAGAGGACCTGATGAAAGCCGACAATATCCTCGAGACAATCGGCGGCACGCCGCATATCCGCCTTTCACGACTGTTTCCCGATCACGAAGTCTGGGTGAAGTCTGAGCGGAGCAACCCCGGCGGATCGATCAAGGACCGCATCGGCCTCGCCATGATCGAAGATGCCGAAGCGTCGGGCGCGCTCAAGCCGGGCGGCACGATTATCGAACCCACCAGCGGCAACACCGGTATCGGCCTCGCCATGGTCGCGGCGGTCAAGGGCTACAGACTGGTGCTGGTCATGCCCGAATCGATGTCGCTCGAACGGCGGCGGCTGATGCTGGCCTATGGCGCCACATTCGATCTGACGCCCAAGGAAAAGGGCATGAAGGGCGCGATCGAACGCGCGACCGAGTTGATCGAGCAGACCGACAATTCATGGATGCCGAGCCAGTTTGACAATGAATCGAACTGGAAGGTCCACGCGCGCACGACGGCGAAGGAAATCCTCACCGACTTTGCAGACAGCCCTGTCGATGTGCTCATCACCGGGGTTGGCACAGGCGGCCACCTGACCGGCTGCGCTGAGGAACTGAAGCGTAGCTGGGCCGACATGAAGGCCTATGCCGTCGAACCCAGTCTTTCGCCCGTCATCAGCGGCGGCCAGCCCGCTCCGCACCCGATCCAGGGCATTGGCGCGGGCTTCATCCCTGCCAACCTCCATACTCAGGCGATCGACGGCGCAATCCAGGTCGAACCTGAGGATGCGAAGGAAATGGCCCGCCGCGCCGCGAGTGAGGAAGGCATGCTGGTCGGCATTTCGTCGGGCGCCACGCTGGCGGCCATCGCCAAGAAGCTGCCTGATCTCGCACCGGGTTCGCGCGTGCTGGGCTTCAACTACGATACCGGCGAGCGCTATCTCTCCGTGCCGGACTTCCTGCCCACCGAATGAACCTGGAGCAGGTTGCATATCGTGACGGGGATACCGCGCTGAGCGGGTATCTGGCGCGCCCCGATGGTGCGCCTCGTGCCGCGATTGTGGTGTTCCCGACCATCATGAACCCGGCACCCAATGTGCTGCGGCGGATGCCCATGCTGGCGAGCGAAGGATTCCTCGCCTTCATGGCCGACTTCTATGGCGAGGACGTGCCGGATCGCGAAACTGCGCACCGACTAGGCACCGAACTGCGCGACAATGTCGATACCTACCGTGGACGGATTGGGGCAGCGATAGAGGCATTGAAGGCACAGCCCGAAGCCCGGGGACTGCCCATGGCAGCCATCGGATACTGCATGGGCGGGCAGGCGGTGCTCGAGGCTGCGCGCATGGGTGCGGATCTTCGAGCAGTCGCAAGCTTCCACGGCATTCTATCGAGCGACCGACCGGCCACAGAGGGCGACACGATCCATCCGCGCATTCTCGTCTGCCATGGCGATTCCGATCCGCTTGTCCCGCGCGAACAAGTGCGCGGCTTCCAGGAAGAAATGGACCGCGCAGGGGCCAACTGGCACCTGCATGTCTATTCGGGGGTGAAGCACGGTTTCACCGATCCCGAAGCGAACAGCCACGGGATCGACGCGCTTGGATATGATGCCAGCGCCGACCGCCAGAGCTGGGCTGCTATGCTGGGCTTGTTCGACGAAGTTCTGGGATAATTCAGCCGCCGACACTGAGGCGGTCGAGAATTGCATCCCACGACCCGAAGCCGAGGAATATCCGACCGGCCATCATCGACATCAGCAGGACCAGCAGGAATGCCCAGATCGCCAAAATGCCGCCAGTCAGTCGCCAGCTTTTGGGCGGAAGACCCTGGATCAGGAACATCGCAATCCCCGCGACATTCACGCAGACCAGATTGACCGCGAACAGGAACATGGCGTTAGCGCTCGCATCGGGATACCCCGCTCCCAGATAGATTCCGCTTGCGGAAAGCGGAGGGACCAGCGCGACTGCGATCATGACCCCGACCAGCGAAAGCGAGGAGCCGCGGCTGAAAGCCAGCACTCCCGCCGCACCGCACGCCAAAGCCAGCGCCACATCCGCCAACTGCACCACGGTTCTGTTCTTCAGCTCCGGAACCAGCGGGTCGACGGTCGTAAGATAGCCTAGTGCCAGCCCGGCGAGGACGGAGAACACACAGCCGATGAATAGCGTGATTGCCGCCTGCTGGCCCAGCTTGCGATTGCCCACCGTTGCGGCCAGCGCCACACCCATAGTCGGCCCCAGCAGCGGTGCGATGATCATCGCACCGATTACCACGGCGGTTTGCCCGCTGACCATGCCCAGACCGGCAATGATCGACGAAAGCGTGACGGTTAGCAGGTAGCTGGGCCGGATGTGAAGGCTCTCTTCGATATCATCATAGAGCTCGTCAGTGCTCAGGCGATCCCGGCTGAAGAAGCGCTCGATGGCGCTCGGCGGCGAAAGGTCCTCCGGCAGCGGCAATTCGGTCGCGGGCGTTTCCTCGATCAGCGGGAGCACCGCCTCGAGCTGTTCGACGAATGCCGTAAAGGTCGGAACCGATGCAAAGGCATCCTCAAGCTCATCAAGCAATCGCTCGGTATAGCGCTGCTGGACGATACAGCAGTATTTCTCCTGCCCTCCCGGCACCGCCTCGCGCCAATAGCGCCGCGAGTGGCGCGGCAGGATGTCCTCCAGCCGCGCAATTTCGCTTTCAGGCAGATATATCTGGACAATGCGCGCGGACACGATGCCTCCCAAAGGTGACGAAAACCCCTGAGATCAGATAGCATCCTGCCGGGTACGATGCACCCCGCAGCCCGAACTACGCGGCGGTGGCGAAAGCCTCTTCACCCAGAGCCATCATGCTCTCCGAACCTGTTTCGAGCTTGCGGCGCAGCGCACCGGCATCGGGCAAGTAGCGATCCATGTAATAGCGCGCCGTCGCGATCTTGGCCTCATAGAAACCCTTGTCCTCGGGATCGCCAGCGAGCTTCTCCTGTGCCACCTTGGCCATGCGCAGCCACATCAGGCCGAGCGTCACGATGCCCATGATGTGCATGTAGTTATGAGCGCCCGCGCCCAGATTGTTGGGGTTCTGCATCGCATTCTGCATGAACCACATGGTCGCAGCCTGATGCTGGCCCAGCGCTTTTTCGAGCTTTTCAGCCAGCGGGCCAAGCACATCGTCACCCTTGGCCGCGGCGATTTCCTCGCCCGCCAGCTTGAAGAAGGCCTGGATCGCCGCGCCGCCCTTGCTGGGTAGCTTGCGACCGCACAAATCCATCGCCTGCACGCCATTGGTGCCTTCATAGATCATGGTGATGCGGGCATCGCGCACGAACTGGCTCATGCCCCATTCCTCGATGTAACCATGCCCGCCGAAGACCTGTTGCATATTGGTCGCAACGTCATAGCCCTTGTCGGTGCCATAGCCCTTGATAACCGGAGTCAGCAGGCCGAGCAGTGCATCGGCTTCCGCGCGTTCTTCCTCGGTCTGCGCTTTGTGCGATAGATCGACCAGTAGCGCTCCCCACAGGCACAGTGCACGCTGACCTTCGGTGAATGCCTTCGCATCCATCAGCATCCGGCGCACATCGGGGTGGACGAAGATCGGATCGGCCCGCGCTTCGGGATCCGCGGGACCGGTCAGCGCCCTGCCCTGACGGCGATCGAGCGCATAGGCAACAGCGTTCTGGTAAGCGACCTCCGCCTGCGCCAGGCCCTGGATGCCGACACCAAGGCGCGCGGCATTCATCATCACGAACATGGCGGCCAGGCCTTTGTTTTCTTCGCCAACCATCCAGCCTTTCGCGCCGTCATAATTGAGCACGCAGGTGGCATTACCGTGAATGCCCATCTTCTCTTCGATCGAGCCGCATGACACGCCATTGCGCTCACCCAGCGAACCGTCTTCGTTGACCAGCACCTTCGGCACTACAAAAAGGGAGATACCCTTCGAGCTGTCGGGTGCGCCCGGCGTCTTCGCCAGCACGAGGTGGATGATGTTCTCGGTCAGATCGTGCTCGCCCGCCGAGATGAAAATCTTGGTGCCGGTAATGGCATAGGAACCGTCTCCCTGCGGCTCCGCCTTGGTGCGGATCATGCCTAGATCGGTGCCGCAATGCGGCTCCGTAAGGTTCATGGTGCCAAGCCATTCGCCAGAAATCATCTTGGGCAGGTAGGTGTCCTTCTGCTCCTGCGTCCCGGCGACAGTCAGAGCGGAGACCGCGCCAGTGGTCAGGCCCGGATACATGGCGAAGGCCTGGTTGCTGGTCGCCATGAATTCCTCGACAACGAAGCCCAGCACATGCGGCATGCCCTGCCCGCCATAAATTTCCGGCTGCGAGATCGTGCCCCAACCCGATTCCTGATATTGCGCGAAAGCTTCCTTGAAGCCGTCAGGCGTCGTGACCGAGCCATCGTCATGGCGAGTACAGCCCTGTTCGTCGCCAACCTTGTTCAGCGGCGCCAGAACTTCGGCGCAGAACTTGCCCGCTTCATTGATGACCGTGTCGATCATGTCCGGCGTAGCGGATTCAAAACCTGGCAGATTGCCGTAGCTCGCCAGGTCGAGCAGTTCATTGACGATGAAACGTGTATCGCGCGTAGGGGCTGTGTAGATGGGCATTGCTTGTCCTCTTGGGGGGTGTTTCTCTCTGGCCTCGGCAGGCTGGGCTATTGCCCTATTCAGCCGAGGTCTATTTGTTCGACCAGCCTGATAAATTCGCTCAGCTCCTTGATCGACGAATCGATATCGGCACGCTGGCGTTTCAGCTTGGCGACGTGAGCCTTGCACTTTTCTATGGTCACTCGGCGCTGCTCGACACGGCCGTCGTCGAGATCGTAGAGATCGATCATCTCGCGGATTTCATTGAGGCTGAAACCGACATTCTTGGCGCGCATGATCCAGGCCAGCCTGGCCCGGTCACGCTTGGAATAGACGCGCGTCAGGCCGACGCGTGCGGGCGAGATCAGCCCTTCGTCCTCGTAAAAGCGCAGCGCGCGGGCAGTGCAGTCAAACTCCGAAGTCAGGTCGGAGATCGAATATTGCTCACGCTCGTGTTTGTCGGGGCGGTCGAGATGGGCGCCCTCATGCTTGCGCTGATCTTCGCTATTCGGTCGGTTTGCTGGTGCTGTAGCCATGCAGCAGAATTAGCGAAACCTTACGTTAGCGTCAACCCCTTCCCTTTACGAGAGCGTCACCCTCCAGGTGGCGGTAGAAGCATGATCGCGCACCCGTGTGGCAGGCAGGTCCCGCCGGTATCGCTTGCACAACCAGCGCATCCTGGTCGCAATCGACCAGGATCCGTTCCACCTTCAGGACATTGCCGGAGGTTTCGCCTTTCTGCCACAGCGACTGGCGCGAGCGAGACCAGAAATGCGCCAACCCGGTCTCCCGAGTCATGGCGAGCGCTTCCTCGTTCATGAAGGCGACCATCAACACCTCACCCGAACCTGCGTCAGTAACTACTGCGGTCAGCAGGCCGCGATCGTCGAATTTGGGCATGAACGCGGTTCCCGTTTCTCTCTCGGGATCGTGGGATGACATGCGGGCTAATTCCTCTTCTTCGGTATAAACTCTGACAAAGTCGTCAGTTGGCTATGTAACAAGCTTCGATGAACGGGCGCAGGGCTGCGATAGTTTGTTGCACGATAACCACAGATACGGATCAAAATCTAACACGGATGCAGATGGCACTTTAACGATCTGGCTTCGGATGAGAAACACCCGTTCGCAGGCCAGAAGGCTTGCGTACCGGACAACGGTGCCATCAGAGCGCCAGGTTCAGGGGTAATCGGGACAGAGCCGCCCGCAGGGTGTCGGCTCTCCTGGTAGAACGATGAGGGATTGAATCCTGGTGGCCAAATAGGGGGTGGTCACCTGAGCTCTCCAAGAGCGGATTCGAGTATATTCGTCACGTGGCGCCCGAGGTTCCAAGAACCTCGGGCGTTTCGGTATCTAGAGCTGGCGCGGTTCTTGGCGCGTTGAGCGCTTCCTCCAGCACCCGTGCAAAACAGGCGATTCGGACAGAGCGAGCACCAGCCTTGAGCAGCAACGCGACGCTGGCATCGCTGGTTGCACCGCTCGTCAGCACGTCATCCACCAGGGTCACATCACGGTTTGCAATCAAGCCGGTTCGGCGCGGATTGATCGCCAATGCCCCCTTAAGAGCACGTTCGCGGGCCTTACGGCCCAACCCGCCCAGCGAAGGCGTAGGCTTGCGCCGGATCAACAGATCGACAGCCAGTTCACCCTTGCCCGCTTTCTCCAGTTCGCGCGCCAGCAGCGCCGCCTGGTTGAAACCGCGCTTCCACAAGCGCCAGCGATGCAGCGGGACAGGCACCAGCAATGGTGGCGGATCGCCTTCATCGCGCTCTGGCAGCCGCGCCGCGATCAGCCGGGCGAGCATCGGCGCAAGCCCAAGCTTTCCTCCATGCTTGAAGGCCAGCACCAGTCTGCGCGACGGATCGTTGTAGAGCGTGGCAGCGGAAATCCCGGCATGGCGCGGCGGATTGGCGAGGCACGGCGCGCATTGGCTGCCCTGGCTGATGACATCGCTGCCGAAGGGTCGCCCGCAACTTGCACAGGCCGGTTCGGATGGAAGCACGAGCTCGCTCCAGCAGCTACTGCAAAGCCCACCCTGTTGCGCCACGCTTTCACCGCAAATCGGGCAACGCGGGGGATAGATCAGGTCGATCAGAGGCGTGAGGCCCTGGGCAATGTGCGACCCGATCGTCATCTCGCCATTGCTGCACATCTTGCACTCCGGTTGCAAGCGCGGCAGGGGTGCGCGCGATGAACGAACAAAGGGTTCCACGCATTTTTTCTGTCCCGAGGCGTGCCAACAGGCTGGCCCGTTCGCTCACGCTCGCCCGCGGAAAATCACCGGCGCGCTGGCTGTTCGAGGAGATGGAGCAGGATTGCATCGAACGGCTCGAATTCATGCGCTTCGAACCTGCTCGCGCCTTGCTTGCGGGCCCCGCATCCTCCGCGCTCGGCAGCGTCTTGAGCGACCGAGGCGCCGAAGTTTCCCTGATTGCGCAGTATGACGAGGAAAAACCGATCGTCGATGCACCGTTCGACCTCATTGTCAGCCTTGCCAGGCTCGATACGGTCAACGACTTGCCGGGGGCCTTGCTTCATACACGCATGGCACTGAACGAAGGGGGGCTTTTCATCGGGCAGATGGTTGGTGCCGGAAGCCTGCCGATGCTGCGCCAGTTGATGCTCGCCGCCGATGCCGAACGACCCGCCGCGCGTATCCATCCGCAGGTCGACAATCGCGCCGCAACCGCGCTGCTCGAACGCGCCGGATTTGCACGCCAGGTAGTCGATTCGCAAAGCCTCAATGTGTCCTATCGCAGCCTGGACCGCCTCGTCGCCGATTTGCGCGAACAAGGGCTCACCAACGTATTGGCCGATCCGCCACCCCCGCTTGGCAAGGCGGGCCTCGCCCGCGCCCGCGACGCTTTCGATGCGCTAAAAGACAGCGAGGGCCGCGTAAACGAGACCTTCGAAATCCTGACCCTGACGGGCTGGCGCTGACTAGTTCAATGCAGCCTGCGCCGCAGCCAGCCGCGCGATCGGCACGCGGTAGGGCGAAGCGCTGACGTAATCGAGCCCGACCCCTTCGCAGAAAGCGATCGACGCCGGGTCCCCGCCATGCTCGCCGCAAATGCCCAGCTTGATATCGGGCCGGGTTGCCCTGCCCCGCTCCGCCGCCAGCTCGACCAGCTGGCCAACGCCGTCGACATCGAGACTGACGAAGGGATCGCGGGCAAAAATGCCCCGGTCGACATAGACATTGAGGAAACGCGCCGAATCGTCGCGGCTCACGCCCAGCGTGGTCTGAGTCAGATCATTGGTGCCAAATGAGAAGAACGCGCCCTCTTCGGCAATTTCGCCCGCCATCAGCGCGGCGCGCGGCAATTCGATCATGGTGCCGACCAGATATTCGAGAGTGCAGCCGGTTTCCCCGAACACTTGCACCGCCACCTTGTCGACCAGCGCCTTGAGCAGTTCCAGCTCGCGTTTGGTAGCAACCAGCGGGATCATGATTTCCGGCACGGGTGCCTCGCCAGAATCCTTCGCCACTTCGCAAGCTGCCTCGAAGATGGCGCGCGCCTGCATCTCGTAAATCTCGGGATAGGTGATGCCCAACCGGCAGCCGCGATGGCCCAGCATGGGGTTGAACTCGTGCAGCTCGTCCGCCCGGCGTTTGAGGTGATCGACGCCATAGCCGGTCGCATTGGCAAGCTCCTCGAACTCGGCATCAGCATGCGGAAGAAACTCGTGCAGCGGCGGATCGAGCAGGCGGATGGTGCAAGGCAGCCCTGCCATCACTTCGAAAATCTCGCGGAAATCCTTGCGCTGTTCGGGCAGTAGCTTTTCCAGCGCCGCGCGGCGGCCCTTCTCGTCCTCCGCCAGGATCATCTGGCGCACCGCGCTGATCCGTCCTGCGTCGAAGAACATATGCTCGGTACGGCACAGCCCGATGCCTTCCGCGCCGAACTGGCGCGCCATGCGGCAATCCTCCGGCGTTTCAGCATTGGTGCGCACGCGCATCCGCCGATGCTTGTCCGCCCATTCCATCAACGTGCCGAAATCGCCCGCCAGTTCAGGCTCGATGGTCGGGACTTCACCCGCCATCACCTGCCCATTGGCGCCATCGAGCGTCAGCGTATCGCCCTCTTTCAGCTCTCGGTTTCCGATCCGAAGTGTCTTCGCCTTGCGGTCGATGGAGACGGCCGATGCGCCAGAGACGCAAGGCCGACCCATGCCGCGCGCGACCACTGCCGCATGGCTCGTCATCCCGCCGCGCGCAGTCAGGATACCCTGCGCCGCATGCATGCCGTGAATATCCTCTGGCGAGGTCTCGACCCGGACCAGGATCACCTTCTCTCCGCGCTGGGCCCATTGCTCGGCCGTATCGGCATCGAGCACGATCTTGCCGCTCGCAGCGCCCGGCGATGCAGGCAGGCCGCTGGTCAGAATATCGCGCGGCGCATCGGGATCAAGCGTGGGGTGGAGCAACTGGTCGAGCGCCATGGGATCGACCCGCGCAATCGCAGTTTCCTCGTCGATCAGCCCTTCGCCGACCATATCGACCGCCATCTTGAGCGCCGCCTTGGCGGTACGCTTGCCGCTGCGCGTCTGCAGCATCCACAGCGTGCCCTGCTGCACGGTGAATTCGATGTCCTGCATGTCCTTGTAATGCTTCTCGAGCAGTTCGAAGACATGGGCGAGCTGGGCATAGGCATCGGGCATCGCCTCTTCCATGCTCGGCTGCTTGGCGTTGGCGGCTTCGCGCGCAGCCTTGGTGAGATATTGCGGCGTGCGGATGCCCGCCACCACGTCCTCACCCTGCGCGTTGATCAGATATTCGCCGTAATAGGCTTTCTCGCCCGTCGCCGGATCGCGGGTGAAGGCAACGCCGGTAGCGCTGGTATCGCCCATATTGCCGAACACCATGGCCTGGACGTTGACCGCCGTGCCCCAGTCGGACGGAATATCGTTGAGCCGCCGATAGACCTTGGCCCGATCCGAATCCCAGCTATCGAACACGGCCCGGATTGCACCCCAAAGCTGTTCGGTAACGTCTTGCGGGAACGGGCGACCCAGCTCGTCATCGACGATTCCCTTATACTGGCTGACCAGCGCCTGCCAGTCTTCGCGCTCCATCTCGGTATCGGCGTAGTAGCCCTTGTCTTCCTTCGCGATTTCGAGCGCTTCCTCGAACAGCCCGTGATCGAGGCCGAGCACCACATCGGAATACATCTGGATGAATCGGCGGTAGCTATCCCAGGCAAAGCGGGCATCGCCCGAGGCATTGGCCAGCCCCTCAACCGTCTCGTCATTGAGGCCGAGGTTCAGCACAGTATCCATCATGCCCGGCATGGACACACGCGCGCCGGAACGGACCGAGACAAGCAGAGGATCGGAGGCGTCGCCAAATCCCTTGCCCACCGTGGCTTCGATATGTTGGAGCGCTTCCGCAACCGCGGCCTTCAGCCCGTCGGAAAAGTCCGCGCCATGCTGGAGGTAGCTGACGCATTCTTCGGTCGTGATGGTAAAACCCGGAGGCACCGGCAGGCCGATGCTGGCCATCTCGGCCAGATTCGCGCCCTTGCCGCCGGTGACGGTCTTGTCCCTCTGGCGCGCATTCGTATGCAGCGCATTACCGCCGAAAGTGAAAACTGTTTGCGTCATAATTACCTATCCGATCACCCTGAGCTTGTCGAAGGGTCGCCCTTCCTTATGCAACGCGACGCCGAAGGAAAAGCAGTCCTTCGACAAGCTCAGGACGAACGGATAATGAAGACGGCGTCAGCCCTCGATACGACTAAAGTCCGCCACGTTGTGCACTGCAGCACGAAAGCGTGCAAGCATATCGAGCCGCGATGTGCGTTTATTCTGGTCATCATCATTGACAGTCACTTCATCAAAGAAGCGATCGATCGGTGCACGCAAAGATGCGAGAGCAGCCATGGCTGCCTCGAAATCCTCTGCAGCTATGCCCTGCGCCGCACTGGGCTCAGCCGCATTGAGCGCTTCGATCAGCGCCTTTTCGGCCGGTTCGGGCGAGTAGGAGAGTTGCCTTGCGTGTCGATCCGCCATCTTGGCAGCCACGACTTCCTTGAGATCGGGATCGTCGACTTCGGACAGCGGGTCTTCCTCGCCGGTCTGCGCGATCTCGCCTTCGATGCCGTGCCAGTCTTCCTTCTTGAGGATATTGGCGGCGCGCTTGTAGCCGGCGAGCAGGTTAGCGCCGTCTTCGGTGTCCATGAAGGATTGCAGCGCATGGACGCGGGCGAGCAGGCGGACAAGATCGTCTTCCCCGCCAAGCGCAAAGACCGCGTCGATCAGGTCGTGGCGGACGCCTGCCTCGCGCTGCTGAACCTTGAGGCGGTCGGCGAAGAAGTCGAGGAGATCATACATGTAGCCCACATCCAGCGGTGCTTCTACTTCACCCCTTATCTCCGCCAGCGCGTAGTCGCCCTGTTCGCCCCGCGGTTCGATATCCGCTACATCGGAAATCCAATCGAAAATGTCGCGCCGTTGCAAAATCTCTTCATCAGCCTGGTGGTGTTCAAGCAGGTTATTGATAATAAACAGCTCTGGTTTGTGGAGAGATAACCTGAGTTCATTCTCTGTCAGCAATCTCAAGATGCCAAGCGCGGCTCGACGAAGCGCAAATGGATCCTTCGAGCCTGTCGGCGTCTCACCCATCGAAAAGAATCCGGCCAACGTATCCAGCTTATCCGCAAGGCTCACTGCCACCGTCACCGGAGCCGTAGGCACTTCATCGCCTTGCCCCACCGGCTTGTAGTGATCGCGGATCGCGTCGCTGACTTCCTGGGGCAGGCCTTCCTTCTCGGCGTAATATCCGCCCATCACGCCCTGTAGTTCGGGGAATTCTCCGACCATCTCAGTGACGAGGTCGGCCTTGCACAGACGTGCAGCTTGCTCAGCAAGGTCGGGGTCGGCGCCCTTTACAATGCCTTCCTCACACAGCCACCGCGCCAGCTTGGCCACGCGCTCGACCTTGTCGGCCACGGTGCCCAGCTTCTCGTGGAAAGTAATCCGCTCCAGCTTCTTCGCATGTTCAGCCAGCGTGGTCTTCTGGTCGAGTTCCCAGAAGAACCGCGCATCGGATAGCCGCGCAGCAAGCACCTTGCGGTTCCCGTCAACCACCACTGCCGGATCCTCTGCCGCGATATTGGCGGTGCAGACAAATGCGTTGGCGAGCTTCCCTGCCTTGTCCTCGCAGACGAAATATTTCTGGTTCACCCGCGCTGTGAGCTGGATCACTTCGGGCGGGACGTCGAGGAAGTCCTCGTCAAAACGGCCAAGCAGCGGCACCGGCCATTCGGTCAGTCCGGCGTTCTCAATGACCAGACCTTCATCCTCGACCAGCGTGAGACCCGCCGCTTCAGCGGCCTTCTTCGCGCCCTCGCGGACTGAATCCTGCCGTTCCTCGTGATCGACGATCACATGGCAGGCGCGCAGCTTCTCCGCATAATCGTCAGCTGAACCGATGGTGATCTCGCCCGGACAGTGAAACCTGTGCCCATGCGTGGCGTAGCCGGACTGGATCCCGTCCACCTGACACTCGACCAGGTCTTCGCCCAGGATCGCGACGATGCCCGACAGCGGGCGCACCCAGCGCAGGCTTTCGGTGCTGATCGAGTTTGCGCCCCAGCGCATCGACTTGGGCCAGGCGAAGTCGCGAATGATTGCCGGAATGGCGTCAGCAAGCAGATCCTTCACTTCCCGGCCCGGCTTCTCGATCACCGCGAAATAGGTGTTGCGACCCTTGACGTCACGCAGCTCGAGCTGGTCACGTGTGACGCCATTCTTGCGGCAGAATCCGTCCACCGCCTGGTCGGGAGCGCCCTCGGGTGGACCCTTGGCCTCTTCGCGCACCGCTTCGGTCGCTTCGGGCAGGCCGCGCGCGATCAGCGCCAGCCGCCGCGGGGTCGACCACACAGTGATTTCGCCAAGCGCGACGCCTGCGGCGTCCATCTCGCGGCGAAACAGCTTCTCCAGCTCGGCGCGAGCGCCAGCCTGCATTCGCGCCGGGACTTCTTCGCAACGCAGTTCAAGGAGGAAATCGGAACCGCTCATGGCTGCCACCCCGGGTATTCGGCTGCCCATCGGTCGCTTTCCTTCCTGATGAAGGCTTCGCAACTGCCACGCGCAAGATCGCGCACGCGACCCATGTAGCTGGCGCGTTCCTGCACGCTGATCACGCCGCGCGCCTGAAGCAGGTTGAAATAGTGGCTCGCCTCGATCGCCTGCTCGTAAGCGGCGATGGGCACGTTGTTGGCCAGGCAATTCTGGCACTCGGCCTCTGCCTTGTTGAACAGGTCGAACAGCGCATCGGTATCAGCGACTTCGAAGTTCCACTTCGACATCTGGCGTTCGTTTTCGAGAAAGACATCGCCGTAAGCCGTGCCGTGGCCGTTGAAGTTGAGATCATAGACGTTGTCGACGCCCTGAATATACATCGCCAGCCGTTCGAGCCCATAGGTCAGCTCGCCCGCGACCGGCTTGCAGTCGAAGCCTCCCATTTGCTGGAAATAGGTGAACTGGGTGACTTCCATCCCGTCGCACCAGACCTCCCAGCCCAACCCCCATGCGCCCAGCGTGGGACTTTCCCAATCGTCCTCGACGAAACGGATATCGTGCTTGAGCGGGTCGATCCCGATAACTTCCAGGCTCTTGAGATAGAGGTCCTGCAGGTCCGGCGGGCTCGGCTTCATGATGACCTGGTATTGGTAATAATGCTGCAGCCGGTTGGGGTTTTCGCCATAGCGCCCGTCGGTCGGGCGGCGGCTTGGCTGGACATAGGCCGCATTCCACGGCTCCGGCCCAAGCGAGCGCAAGGTCGTTGCCGGATGGAACGTACCGGCGCCAACCCGCATGTCGAGCGGTTGCAGGATGACGCAGCCCTGCGCGCTCCAGTAATCGTGGAGGGCAAGGATCATGTCCTGGAAAGACCCCTTGGGGTTTCGCTTTGGCGGCTCGAAACTCATGGGCAGCGCCCATGGCGTAAGCGCCCCACACCGTCAATGCCGCGCCGTGCAATTAGCATGCGATATCGCCGCTTCAGGCTTGCATCATTCACACTCTGTTCGCATTTATCCGGTTAGCAGCCACGACCGGCCGCATGAAGATTCGAAAGCGTTATTTATGAAGCACCTGTTCGCTGCGCCGCTGGCGCTGATTGTATCGACGGCATTCGCTGCTCCCGCACTGGCGGAAGACAATGCTGCCACCACTGCGGTCGTCGCTGCCGAAGTTGAAGCGCCAGCCGAAACGGGCGAATCCGCCGGCCCCGCTTTGTGGAAAGTGGCTGACGAGGATACCACGATCTATCTGTTCGGCACGGTGCACGCGCTGCCCAAGGACGTCGAATGGTACAAGGGCGACATTGCCGATGCGCTCGCATCCTCAGGCACGATCGTGACCGAGATCACGATGGACGATTCAATGCCTGCCAAAATGCAGGAACTGGTCATGACCAAAGGTATGCTGCCGCAAGGCACTACATTGCGCAGCCTGCTCGATGACGATCAGCGCGGTGCCTACGAAACCGCGATGACGAAGCTGGGTATGCCGGTTGGCGCGCTCGACCAGTTCGAACCCTGGTATGCCGGAATGCTGCTGACCATGCTGCCGTTGTTGCAACAGGGCTATTCGCCCGATTCGGGAGTCGAGCAAGTGCTGCTCTCCAAAGCCACCAGCGCCCAGCGCGATGCGCTGGAGACGATCGATTTCCAGATCGGGCTGTTCGACGAACTCCCGATAGAGTCGCAGATCGCATTCCTGGTCGAAACGGCGAGCACGATCGACGACATCAAGCCGACGCTCGACGCGATGGTGAAGGAATGGCTGGCAGGCGATGCCAGGGACCTTGCTGTACTGATGAACGAAGGCCTGACCGATGAAGTGCTGGCCGAACAGCTCCTTTACGCCCGCAACCGCAACTGGGCGCAGTGGGTGGACCAGCGGCTCGACACACCTGGCACGGTCTTCGTGGCGGTCGGCGCGGGTCACCTTGCAGGCGACAAGAGTGTGCAGGATGCGCTCGAGGACATTGGAATCGAGACTCAGCGGGTCCAGTGATACGCCGCCTCGCCCAACTCGCATTGATGCTCGCGGGCGCGCTTGCGCTCGCATCCTGCCAGAAGCAGGCGCAGCCGGACGGGAGCGAAACCGGCGCATCGCCGATCCTCTATCAGGTGAGCGACGCGAGCGGTGCGGTGCGGGGGTGGCTGTTCGGCACAATCCACTCGCTGCCCGACGGGACGAAATGGCGCACGCCGCAACTGAACAAGGCCATCGATGAGGCCGGCCTGCTGGTGGTCGAAATCAAGGATCTCGATGACAATGCCGCACTCAGGAAGGTATTTGCCACGCTTGCCATCACGCCCGACCAGCCGGACATCGCACAACGGATCCCGGCCAGTGATCGCCCTGCCCTGTTCGACCTGATCCACCGTTCAAGTTTCAAGGCGAGCGACTTCAAGGATATCGAAACCTGGGCGGCCGCACTGATGCTGGCGCAGGTCGACGACACCGGAAATGCAGCAAATGGGGCGGATCGCGCGCTACTCCACGATTTCGCGGGGCGCGACGTCGTCGAGCTTGAGGGTACCGAACGCCAGCTTGGCATTTTCGATACTCTGCCCGAGATCGAACAGGCAGACCTGCTGCTTGGCGTATTGGAGGAGAGCAAACGGCGCTCGCAGGACCCTGACCTGCTACGCAAGGCATGGCTGGCGGGCGATGCAGAGGCGATCGAGCAGGCTGCGCGAGAGGGAATCCTGGCTGACCCCGAACTGCGCGCGGCACTGCTCGTCAATCGCAACCGGGCGTGGGTCGAACAGCTCGATCCCATGCTGCAATCGGGTCAGCGCCCTCTGGTCGCGGTTGGCACCGCCCATCTGCTGGGCGATGACGGCTTGCCCGCCATGCTGGAGATGCGTGACTATACCCTCACGCGCCTGCAATAGCCGCCGGCAAGCTTGCCCTTGCAAAGGCGGGCGCATCGGACTAAAGGCCCGCCCTTCGGCGTCATGGTCATCCCTGGAGGCGTGGCGCGCGAAATGTAAACCCACGCAATTTGAAAGGTACGTGACATGAGCGACGCTCTGATACTGCCGGCCGAAGCGCGCGAACGGGCTGGCAAGGGAGCCTCCCGTGCACTGCGTCGCGAAGGCCGCGTCCCCGCCGTAATCTATGGCGGCAAGGAAGAACCCACGACGATCCACGTCGAGTTGAAGGAACTGGCACGCCAGCTTGGCACCGGCCACTTCATGAACTCGATCGTCGAGATCGAACTGAGCGGAAAGACTATCCGCACCCTGCCCAAGGACGTCGCTCTGGATCCGGTCACGGATCGTCCCGAGCATGTCGACTTCCTGCGCCTGGCCAAGGGCGCCAAGGTTGAAGTCAACGTGCCCGTCGTCTTCATCAACGAAGAAGATTCTCCGGGCCTCAAGAAGGGCGGCGTGCTGAACGTTGTCCGCCACGAGCTGGACCTGGTTTGCGAAGCCGACAAGATCCCCGCCGAAATCGTCATCGACGTGACCGGCAAGGAAGTTGGCGATTCGATCCACATCAGCGAGTTGAGCCTGCCCGAAGGCAGCGAAAGCGCGATCACCGATCGCGACTTTACCATCGCCACGCTGGTTGCTCCGTCGGCGCTCAAGAAGGCTGAAGGTGCTGAAGCAGCCGAAGGCGAAGAGGTCGATGCCGACGAGGTTGAAGCCACCGAACAGGGCGGCGATGAAGCCGAAGGCGAAGGCGAAAAAGAGGGCGGCGAAGAGTAATCCCGCTTTCGCAATCGCGAGAAATCACCAAGGCGCCGGGGTTCGCATGAACTCCGGCGTTCTTGATTTTGGGTTCCATTCGTCATTCCCGCAAAGGCGGGAATCCAGATAACATCCGCAAGAGTCATCTGGACCTCTGTCTTCGCAGGGGTGACGAGGTTCTGATGTCTGTCTAAAGGCTCCGCATGCAACTTTGGGTTGGCCTTGGAAATCCCGGACCGCGCTATGCCATGCACCGGCACAATGTCGGCTTCATGGCGGCTGACGTGATCGCGGAAATGCACAGCTTCGGCCCCGCCCAGAAGAAGTTCCAGGGCTGGGTCCAGGAAGGCCGGATCGGAACCGAGAAGATCCTGCTGCTCAAACCCGCCACCTTCATGAACGAAAGCGGCCGTTCGGTGGGCGAGGCGCTGCGCTTCTACAAACTCGGCGTGGAGGCGCTCACCGTGTTCCATGACGAGCTCGATCTTGCTCCGTTCAAGGTCAAGGTGAAGCGCGGCGGCGGGACCGCCGGGCACAACGGACTGCGCTCGATCGACCGCCACCTCGGCCCCGATTTCCGCCGGGTGCGGATCGGGATCGGTCATCCCGGCCACAAGGACCGCGTGCACGGCCATGTGCTGGGCAATTACGCCAAGAGCGAGCAGGACGATCTCGTCCATATGCTGGGTGCAATCGGTGCTGAGGCCGAATGGCTGGCCCAGGGCGATGACGCACGTTTCATGAGCGATGTCTCGCTGCGGATGCAGGAATGATGTGCTAGCGTCTCTCTCCTGAGAGGAGAACCGTTATGCCTACCGTCGACCGCCGAACTCTTCTGGCCGGAGCCGCCGCGACCGGAGCATTGGCCGCAACAGCTACTGCCGCTCAGGACGACAGCATTGAGGTCGCGCCGGACCTGTCTGGCATATCGATACTTATCACTGGCTGTTCGTCTGGATTTGGACGGTTAGGTGCAGAACACTATGCCAGGCTTGGGGCGAAGGTCTTTGCCACGATGCGCAACATGCCGCGGCCCGAATCCACGCAGCTTGAATCACTCGCGGCAAATGATGGACTCGACCTGCACGTGCTTCAACTCGACGTGCTGAAGCAGGAAGAAATCGACGCGGCGGTTGCGAGGGCGGAGGAACTCGCCGGTGGGGCAATCGACGTTCTGGTCAACAACGCCGGCATTGGGATCACCTCGCCTGTAGAAGTGCAGGACATGGAAGCGACCGAACTGATCTTCGGAACCAATGTATTCGGGCCGCACCGCATGGCACGCGCTGTGCTGCCCGCCATGCGGGCAAAGGGTTCGGGACAGATCTTCCAGATTTCGAGCCAGTTGGGTCGCGTGATCGTCCCCAACGCGGGGCACTATTCCGCCACCAAATTTGCACTCGAAGCGATGGGAGAACAGCTGGCCTATGAACTCGTGGAGCACAATATCGACGTCACTATCATCGAACCCGGCGGCTATCCGACCAAGGTCTGGGTCAATCGCAACCGCTACACCGCCGCGCTGAAGGAACGTGCTGCCGAGTTGCACAAGGCAGGCTACCCCGCAGCCGTAGCGAGCATGGGAATGGAGGACGGATCGAGCCGCACCGCCGATCCGATGGACGTGCCGCGCGCTATCGCGCGAACGATCGCGATGGCACCCGGTACCCGGCCCCTGCGTCTTCCAGTGAGCGGCGGGTTCATTCCGCAAATACCGATCAATGAGGTCACGGCTCGCGTTCAGACCGCATGGTTGGGAAGCAGTCCACTCGGCCCGATCATGAAAGCGGTTCACAAACTCTAGCTCGCAAGCCCTCTGGCGTTCCTGCTCCCCGCCCGCTAAGGCGCGCGCCAAGATTTTATTCCGGAGTTTTCGATGGGTTTCCGTTGCGGGATCGTCGGCTTGCCCAATGTCGGCAAGTCCACCCTATTCAATGCACTGACAGAGACGCAGGCCGCGCAGGCCGCGAACTATCCCTTTTGCACGATCGAGCCCAATGTCGGGCAGGTCTCCGTGCCCGATGCGCGGCTCGACACGATCGCGAAGATCGGCGGTTCGGCCAAGATCATCCCCACCCAGCTCGCCTTCGTCGATATCGCGGGCCTGGTGAAGGGCGCGAGCCAGGGCGAAGGCCTGGGCAACCAGTTCCTCGGCAATATCCGCGAAGTCGATGCCATCGTGCATGTGCTGCGCTGCTTCGAGGATGACGATATCCAGCATGTCAGCAACACAGTCGATCCGATCGCCGACGCCGAAGTGGTCGAGACGGAGCTGATGCTGTCGGACCTCGAAAGCCTCGAAAAGCGGGTCGAGAATGCCAAGCGACGCGCAACCAGCGGCGACAAGGAAGCCAAGGCACTGGCATCGGTGCTGGGCCAGGCGCTCGAATTGTTGCGCGATGGCAAGCCTGCCCGCCTGACAGAGCCCAAGGATGACGAGGAAGCGCGGCTGTTCGAACAGGCGCAGCTACTTACCGCAAAACCCGTCCTCTATGTCTGCAATGTGGCCGAGGAAGACGCGGCGGAAGGCAACGAACTGTCAGCCAAGGTCTTCGCCAAGGCAGAGGCGGAAGGCGCGCAGGCCGTTGTGGTGTCAGCCGCGATCGAAGCCGAACTTGTCGGCATGCCGGAGGAAGACCGCAGCGAATATCTCGAATCGCTCGGCCTCAGCGAGACCGGCCTCGCCCGTGTGATCCGCGCCGGATATGATTTGCTGGGGCTGCAGACCTTCTTCACCGTAGGGCCCAAGGAAGCGCGCGCATGGACTTTCCATAAAGGCGCCAGAGCTCCCCAGGCGGCAGGCGAGATCCACACCGATTTCGAAAAGGGCTTCATCCGCGCCGAGACCATCGCCTATGACGACTACGTCACTCTTGGTGGCGAAAGCGGCGCGAAGGAAGCTGGCAAGCTACGCCAGGAAGGCAAGGAATATCTGGTGCAGGACGGCGACGTGCTGCACTTCAAGTTCAACGTTTAGGTTGCTCGTCTAGAGCCTAATCAGTCGGGGCTGCATCAGCCGCGGTATAGGGCTTGACCGAAAGCGGCTCTCCACCATCCGGTGTCGCGGTGTAGGAACCGTCCTCAGCCGGCTCGGTTTCGGAGTAGCAGATCGGAACTGCTCCCACGGAACGAGTCTTGAAGCAGGTCTTGCCGTCGACAACCTCAAAGGTTCCCTGCGCGGCATCGGTCCCTTCCGGCGTAACCTGCGAATAGGTTCCATCGGCATTGACAGTAACCAGGGATGCGGTGCCGTCTGCAGCCGCTACATAATAGGTCCCTGCGGGCGACCCATTGGCAAGGGTCATCGCCGTTTCAGTCCCGGTATCAGCGGAATCCTCCGCTGGTCCTCCAGAGCAGGCCGCCAAAATAACGGTCGCCATCATTATCGCACGTCTACGCATGGCTCTCTCCCTCTTAGCCCTATCGACACCCCCTCAAAACCTTGTCGGGCGAATGATGAACCAAACGGAACAGGCTGGCAACGGTCAACTGATTTGGCGGTGGAGAACCCCGCTAACGGGCGGCCTCGCCCACTAATGCCGCCCGAACAGCTTCTCGACGTCATCCATCGAGAGCTTGACCCAGGTTGGGCGGCCGTGATTGCACTGGCCCGAGCGCGGAGTGCGCTCCATCTCGCGCAGCAGAGCGTTCATTTCCGCAACTGAGAGCACGCGCCCTGCCCGCACCGATCCGTGGCAAGCCATGGTTGCGAGCACATGCTCGAGCTTCTCCGTCAGCAACAGCGCTTCACCATGCTTGGCAATGTCGTCCGCCAGATCGCGCAGCAGCGCCTGCGGGTCGGATTTGCCCAGCGCATGCGGCACTGCGCGCACCAGCATGGCGGAAGGGCCGAAACGCTCGATCACCAGACCGAATTTCGCCAGACCTTCGGCGGCATCCTCCAGCCGGTCGCAATCGGCCTCGTCCAGTTCCACGACATCGGGCACCAGCAAGGCCTGCGACCGCGCCACCGCTTCGTCTGCACCGGCTGCGCGCAAGCGCTCAAGCACAAGCCTCTCGTGCGCGGCATGCTGATCGACCAGCACCAGCCCATCCTTCGCTTCGGCGACGATATAGGTATTGGCGACCTGTCCGCGCGCGACACCAAGCGGGAAATCCACGGCATCGCCACCATCGGCAGGAGCGGCTTCCTCCGCGCGGCCCATGGGCGCAAGTCCCGCGTCGCTTTGAGTCAGTGCATCGGCTTCGGCACCGCGCCAGCTCTCCCGCGCTTCGCGCACCTGCGCACTCGGCCCGGTCCAGTCGCGCCCAGCAAAAATGGAACGGAGTGCGGGTGCCGGCTCTGACGGTGACGCTGGCTCCTGCTGCCATCTTCCCATTGCCGCTGCGTCGGGCGATTGCGCGCTGCGGCGGTCGCCCGTGGCGAGCGCCTGGCGCAGTCCCGAGACGATGAAACCGCGCACACCACTGGCATCGCGGAAGCGCACCTCCGTCTTCGCGGGGTGGACGTTCACGTCAACATCTTCGCACGGCAGATCGAGGAATAGCGCCAGCACTGCATGGCGATCGCGGGCCAGCATGTCCGAGTAGGCCCCACGCACCGCACCGACCAGCAACCGGTCCTTCACCGGTCGTCCGTTGACGAACAGATACTGGTGATCGGCAACCCCGCGATTGTAGGTTGGCAGTCCCGCGATCCCGGTCAGGCGCATGGTGCCGCCCGGCCCTTCGCGCTCGAGATCGATCGCGACGCTGTTTTCTTTCAGCTCGCGCGCGACGATCCCGGCAACGCGGTCTGCCAATGGCTCATCGGCCTGGGTCGCAAAAATCCGCCTGTCCCCGTGCTCCAGCGAGAAGGCAATGTCGGGCCGCGCCATCGCCAGCCTCCGCACAACGTCGAGGCAGGCGGCATATTCGCTGCGCGCGGTGCGCAGAAACTTGCGCCGGGCAGGCACTTTGGCGAAGAGGTTTTCGACCCGGACGCGCGTGCCGGGAGGCAGGGCAGCGGGTCCTTCTTCCACCACCTGTCCATGATCGACAACGCGCTTCCAGCCTTGCTCGGCGCCCTTCACGCGACTCTCGATCGTGACCCGCGCGACGCTGGCGATCGACGGCAAAGCCTCGCCGCGAAAGCCCAGCGTCATCACCTGTTCGATCGCTTCATCCGGAAGTTTGGAGGTCGCGTGGCGTTCCAGCGCGAGCGCCATGTCGTCGGGCGTCATGCCGCAACCGTCATCGGTCACCTCGATCCGTCCCAGCCCGCCTTCGATCAGCTTCACCCCGATTCGGCGGGCTCCTGCGTCCACCGCATTCTCGACCAGTTCCTTGAGAGCAGAGGCCGGTCGTTCAACCACTTCGCCCGCAGCGATGCGGTTGACCAGGCTCTCGGGAAGGCGGCGAATTTGGGGCATGAACTCAAGGCTAGCGGTGGACTGCGGGAAATTCGAGGCCAGCGGTGGAAAATCCTGTCTAGTGTAAACAAATATTTTGGCCTTTTCCCTACGCATTGGTTAGAGACCTGCCATCCTGCATTTAGGGTCAGTTCGGTCGCTCGGTTTGTGCGGCCAACAGATCTCAAGCACGCATCAAATATTTATGGAACAACCCTTAGAATGAGCTTCCTTTCCAATATCCTGAAATTCGGTTCGCAGAACATGGCCATCGACCTCGGTACGGCCAATACGCTGGTCTATGTGCAGGATCAGGGGATCATCCTGAACGAGCCTTCCGTGGTGGCGATCGAAACGATCGATGGCTTCAAGCGCGTGAAAGCCGTGGGTGATGATGCGAAGATGATGATGGGCAAGACGCCCGACAGTATCGAAGCCATCCGTCCGCTGCGTGACGGCGTGATTGCCGACATCGAAATTGCCGAGCACATGATCAAGCACTTCATCCGTAAGGTGCATGGAAAGCGTAGCCTGTTCCGCTATCCCGAAATCGTGATCTGCGTTCCCTCGGGCGCAACTTCGGTCGAAAAGCGTGCAATCCGCGACGCTGCATCGAATGCGGGCGCTTCGGAAGTCTATCTGATCCTCGAACCCATGGCCGCTGCTATAGGCGCGGACATGCCGGTGACCGAGCCGGTTGGCTCGATGGTTGTCGATATCGGCGGCGGCACGACCGAGGTTGCGGTCCTTTCGCTGCGCGGCCTTGCCTACACCACCTCGGTTCGCACCGGGGGTGACAAGATGGACGAAGCAATCGTCTCCTATGTCCGCCGCCACCACAATCTGCTGATTGGCGAGAGCACGGCTGAGAGAATCAAGAAGGATTACGGCATCGCCATGCCGCCCGAAGACGGGATCGGTGAGACCATCACGCTCAAGGGCCGCGACCTGGTCAACGGCGTGCCCAAGGAAATCACCATCAACCAGGCGCATATCGCCGAAGCGCTCAACGAGCCGATCGGGGCCATCGTGGAGGGCGTGCGGATTGCGCTGGAAAACACAGCGCCCGAACTGGCGGCGGATATCGTCGATCAGGGCATTGTGCTGACCGGCGGCGGTGCGCTGATCAAGCGGCTCGACGAGCATCTGCGCGAAGAGACCGGCTTGCCGGTCAGCATCGCCGAAGATCCGCTCTCCTGTGTTGCAATCGGAACCGGCCGCGCGATGGAGGATCCGATCTATCGCGGCGTGCTGATGACCGCGTAAGGGGATCGGACGCGTGGCGCCGCTCTCATCCCGGCGCTCGGGCCATTCGCGCAGGGCGCAATTCTCTGTCTTTACCGGCTACGTCATTGCCGGAATCGGTGCGCTCATCGGCGCGCTTCTGCTCGGCATTTCACTGTGGCATCCGGCGGCCTTCAGCGGATTGAGAGGCGTGGCGCGAGATGCAGCGGAACCGGCCGGACAGGGCACGGCCGTGGTGCGCGAAGCTCGCGGCGGGTTGGTCGATACCATCAGCGGCTATTTCCGCGCCGGGCAGCAGAATGCCGAGTTGCGCGACGAGCTTGAGCTTGCACGTGTGCGACTGGCAGAAGCCAAAGCGGTCGAACAGGAAAACGAACGGCTCAAGGCCCTGCTCGGCCTGCGCGAAAGCGAAGTCGAACCTGTCGCAATTACACGACTGGTCGGCTCATCAGCTTCAAGTACGCGCCGCTTCGCCTATGTCGGTGCGGGGAGCAACGAAGGGGTGACAATCGGCATGCCGGTGCGCTCCCCCGATGGCGTCGTCGGGCGCATTCTCGAAGTGTCAAACAGCAGCGCCCGCGTTTTGCTCCTTACCGACAGCGAAAGCGTGCTTCCGGTCCGCCGCGCGGCTGACAACACAGTCGCATTTGCGGAAGGACGCGGCGATGGCCTGCTTCGCATCAGGCTGATCAATCTGGGCATCAACCCGATCAAGGAAGGCGATGTCTTCGTAACCAGCGGTGCGGGCGGTTATTACCGACCGGGCGTATCCGTCGCCATTGCAACCGAGGTAACCAGTGACGGAGCGGTAGCGCGGATCGTCGCCGACCCGGCAGCGGCCGACTTCGTCTCGATCGAGCCGATCTGGCAGCCCGAAGCCGTCACGAGCTCGGCAACACCGGCCGAGCAGAGGCTGAGCGAAGAAGACGACGACGCCTGATGGAACGGATCAACCCTAGATCCCGCGCGGACCAGTACGGCAGACGGATCAACCGCGAACAGGCACCATGGCTCGCCTATTCGCTGCCCTATCTTTCGATCATGCTTGGCTCGCTTGTCCCGGCCCTGCCATTGGCCGTGGGAATGCCGATCCTGCCGCCGCTTGGTTTCCTGATGCTTATCGGGTGGCGGATAATGCGGCCCGGCATGCTTCCGTTATGGGCAGGATTCCCGCTGGGCGCGTTTGACGATCTGTTCAGTGGGCAGCCATTCGGCAGCGCGATCCTGTTCTGGTCGCTTGCCATGATCGTGATCGAACTGATCGAGGCACGTTTTCCCTGGCGCGGGTTCTGGCAGGACTGGTTCACCGCCGGTATAACCACCACGCTCTATCTGCTTCTGTCGATCGCGGTTTCGGGCGCGACGCCCAATATCCACCTGCTGTTCGCGAGCCTTCCGCAAGTGTTGCTGTCTGTCCTTCTCTATCCCATTATTGCCCGCATGGTGGCCTGGCTCGATACGTTGCGATTGACGCGGATCAGGGTGATTGGCTGATGCCGCGAGCGAAGAAGCGGCAGATCGTCAATGCCTCGACCCTCAATTATGCCTTTGACCGGCGCAGCTTTGTTGTCGGCGCGGGCATGGGCGGCGTGGGCATGTTGCTTGCGGCGCGGATGGCTTATCTCGCGATCGCCGAGAACGACAAGTACCGCACCGAGTCGGAAAGCAACCGCGTCAATCTGACGCTCATTCCGCCCAGGCGCGGCTGGATCCTCGATCGCGATGGCGCGCCGCTCGCATCCAACCGGGCGGATTTCCGCGTTGATGTGATCCCCGAACGCTTGCAGGATCCCGAACGTGTCATCGACCAGCTTGGAGACCTGCTGGATCTTGAACCGGACCGCATTTCGGACATCAAGCAAAGGGTCAAGGATGCGCGCGGCTACCAGCCGGTCGAGGTTGCGAGCGGGCTGGAATATGAGAAATTCGCCGCAGTAAGCGTGCGATTGCCCGATATGCAGGGCGTGGTTCCACAACGGGGCTTCTCGCGCTTCTACCCCACCGGCCCTTCGGTGGGGCACCTGATCGGCTATGTCGGCCCTGCCTCGGCCGAGGAATACGAAGCGGATCGTAACCCACTGCTGGTCACGCCGGGCTACAAGATCGGCAAGGACGGGCTTGAGAAGCAGTTCGAACAAACCCTGCGCGGCGTTCCCGGCGCAAGGCGCGTGGAAGTCACGGCTTCCGGTCGGATAGTGCGCGACCTCGATTCGCGCGAGGACGTCCAGGGCAATCCCGTTCGGCTGACGATCGACGGGCCGCTGCAGGACTATGCCGCGCGCCGCATCGGGCTCCAGAGCGGATCGGTCGTGGTCGTCGATTGTGAAAGCGGTGATCTGCTTTGCATGGCGTCCATGCCCAGCTTCGATCCCAACAGCTTCTCGCAAGGGATCGGACGAGTCGAATATGCGATGCTGCGCGATGACGAGCGCGTACCGCTTCGCAACAAGGTGCTGAAGGGCCTCTATCCGCCCGGTTCGACCGTCAAGCCGATGGTCTCGCTCTCTTTCCTGAAGGAAGGTCTCGATCCAGAGGAAAGCGTTTATTGCGGCGGCGGTCTACGCGTCGGCAACCGCGTGTTCCATTGCTGGAAACGCGGCGGCCATGGCCAGGTCAACATGGCCAAGGGCATCTACCAAAGCTGCGACGTCTATTTCTATCATTTCGCCCAGAGGATCGGGATGGATCCGATCGCGGCAATGGCCCACCGTGTGGGGCTGGGCCAGAAGTTCGATCTGCCCGTTACCAGCCAGTTCTACGGCACGGTTCCCGATCCGGCGTGGAAGCTCAAGAAATACGGGCGCGAATGGCAGACCTTCGACACGGTCAACGCCACGATTGGCCAGGGATACATGCTGTTCAACCCGCTGCAGCTGGCAGTCTATGCGGCACGTATCGCATCGGGCCGTCATCTCCAGCCTCATCTGGTCAAATCGAGCGGGCGCGAACCCTTTGCTCCGGCCGATTTTTCGCCCGAACATGTCAACATCGTCCGCCAGGCGATGAGCGACGTGATCAACGGCCCCGGCACTGCGGGCCGTGCGCGCCTGCCGATCCCCGATGTGCTGATGGCCGGCAAGACCGGCACCGCGCAGGTCGTCGGGCTCAACCTCTCGAACGGCAAGTCGGGACCCTGGAAATATCGCGACCACGGGCTGTTCATCTTCTTCGCGCCATTCGACAAACCGAAATATGCCGGCGCGGTGGTGATCGAACATGGCGGCGGGTCGGGCGCTGCCTATCCGATCGCGCGCGACGTGATGACCTTCCTGTTCGACCCGCAAAAGGGGATCGACGCGCTCAATGCTCTCGAAAGGGAATGGGGCGGCACTGCGCAGGAGAGGCTCGCCGCGAAGTACGCGGCCTATGCAGCCGAAGCTGGCCAGATCGTCACCGCCCCGCCCCGCCGCGACGAGGAAATCTTCGAAATGGTTGAGGCCGAGGCACGTATTGCCGCCGCTCAATCGGCAGAGATAGCGGACACCGCGGTCGAGCCGCGCACCGATCCCAATGGAGTGAGCCCTCCCCACCCGAATGCGGCGCCGCCGGCTTCCGATACGGAGCGCACCGGCCAGTGAACTCGATCATTCCCGATCCCGTAGCGCGCCAGCCCTGGCAGATGCTGATCCCGCTTACGCTGCTGGTGGCGTTTGGCGGAGCGGTGCTCTTTTCAGCGGCAGGCGGCTCGATGCAGCCCTATGCGGCCTCCCATCTGATCCGGTTCGCGGTCTTTCTTGTCGCTGCATCTGTGATTGCGATCTTCCCGCGCGACCTGGTCAAATTCCTCACCTATCCCGCCTATGTCGGCGTCCTTCTGTTGCTGTTGGCGGTTGAGGTGATGGGGGCGATTGGCGGCGGCAGCCAGCGCTGGCTCAATCTTGGCCCGGTCGTCCTGCAGCCATCCGAGCTGATGAAACCGGTGATCGTCCTCGTGCTGGCGCGGTTCTATGACACGCTTCCGGCCGGCATGATCGGATCCTGGCGCGCGCTCATCCCCGCGGCGCTGCTGGTGGGAATGCCGATGGGGCTGGTGCTGATGCAGCCCGATCTGGGCACCGCGCTGGCAATCGGCTTCGGCGGTGCGGTGGTGATGCTGATCGCCGGCTTGCCGATGCGATGGTTCATGATTGGCGGAGCCCTCGGCGCGGTGGCGGCCCCGCTCGCATTCTTCTTCGGGTTGAAGGAATACCAGCAGCGGCGCGTGTTCACCTTCCTCGATCCGGAGAGCGATCCGCTGGGTGCGGGCTACCACATCACGCAATCGAAGATCGCGATCGGATCGGGCGGGATATCCGGCAAGGGCTTCAACGAAGGATCGCAGAGCCACCTGCAATATCTGCCCGAGCCGCACACCGATTTCGTCTTTGCCACGATGGCCGAAGAATGGGGCCTGATAGGCGGAGTATTCGTGCTGGTGGCATTCGCCCTGATCCTGCGCTGGGGGATCGGCGTTGCCCGCACTTCGCAGGACCGCTTCTCGCAATTGCTGGGTTTCGGCATGGTCGCGACGATCTTCTTCTATGTCGCGGTGAACCTGATGATGGTGATGGGGCTTGCGCCCGTTGTCGGCATCCCCCTGCCCTTCATGAGCCACGGCGGTTCATCGATGATGACCAACATGATCTGCATCGGCGTGCTGATGATGATCAACCGCTGGAACAGGGAGGCTCCGCGCCGCTTTCTGGGCTAAATTTGCCGAGCGGTGCGCATCACCCCTTCCCTTTGCGAAAAGGGGCGTTATATGCAGCGCCTCTTCCGATTCGGACGCCGATCCGGCGCCGCTTCATCGCAAGACTGTGATGCATCGGAGTGGACGCATAGCTCAGTTGGTAGAGCAGCTGACTCTTAATCAGCGGGTCCTAGGTTCGAGCCCTAGTGCGTCCACCATTTTTCTAACGAAAAAACAAACATTTAATAGGAATACGCAAGGCGTGCATTCCACGATGCCGCGTACTATCTAGCGTATTTCTAGCCACCTTCAGGTTTTGAACCGAGGTGCGCTAATGACCCAACTGGGGACCTTCTCAACCCAGTCTTCGTTAGGATGGCGCGGATGCTGAGCTAATGGAGTTTGGTAGAAGATCGCCCACCCTATCGAAGCAGGCCTTGTTTCTCGAACGACATCGATTAGTCGCTTCTCCTCTAATCACCACATACCCGTTCTTGTAAAAATGGGCGCGCAAGTCGAAAAATGACGTTGGCGATCCGGGGCCGATTGAAACGGATGGATGATCGGGGAACGGAAAGCCTGATACATCAATGGCCCCATCATCCAATGCAGCGCGTATGTCCGACATCGCGCGATCCACGTCGTCAGACTCCGCCTTGTTCCGGTAGAGCATGCAGCTAAGCGCCTCGCACTCGCCAAGATAGCCGGTAACCGCGACCGTATGGCCGTCCAGTTGATCGATCTGTGCGATAAACTCGTCGACTGTAAATGGCGGCTTCGACGTGGCACTGCCACACGCGACTGTTGCCAGCGCAAGAAGTAGCCCGACGACGGGTCGACAAATTGAAGCGGCCTTCATTCCTATAGCATAAAGACCGCGATGTTTGCTTTCCACCCTTTCCCGGCAGTAGCCTAGAGTGGCCGCCCAAGTGCCATCTTCCTCCCAACAGCGAAGGTAGGCGACCACATCAACCATGTCGGCTTGAGAAGGGTGCCCGCTTCGATCTCGGGCGGCATGTTTACCCTGGTCGATGGACATAATGAATCACTCTAATGTGATTCTCTGTCATTGACATCACATTATAATGTGATACCTGGTGCGTATGAGCACATCCACCCTTGAAAAAGTCCGCGATCTCGTCGCTTCAGGCGAGATGACGCGCGCCGGCCTCGCCCGGGCGGCCGGCCTTCATGCAAATACCTTGCGCGATTGCGGCGAAGATGGCTGGAATCCGACCGCCGAGACCCTCGCCAAGCTGGAAAACTTCCTCCTCCATAACGATGAGCGCCCAGTGCTTGTCGGGATCGAGGAGATCATTGACGAAGCGCGCAACGGCCGAATGTATATCCTGGTCGATGACGAGGATCGCGAGAATGAAGGCGACCTCATCGTCCCCGCGCAAATGGCCACGCCCAATGCGATCAATTTCATGGCGACGCATGGCCGCGGCCTGATCTGCCTCGCGCTCGACCGCGCGCGGGTCGATTCACTTGGTCTGCAGCCGATGAGCCGCAATAATCGCGAGAGCATGCAGACCGCCTTCACCACTTCGATCGAAGCGAGAGAAGGCGTAACCACCGGCATTTCCGCGGCTGATCGCGCGCGGACGGTCTCGGTTGCGATCGATGCGACCAAGGGGCCGGACGATATCGTGACTCCGGGCCATGTCTTCCCGCTTACGGCGCGCGATGGCGGCGTGCTGGTGCGCGCCGGCCATACCGAGGCTGCCGTCGATATCTCGCGCCTCGCGGGCCTCAATCCCTCAGGTGTGATCTGCGAAGTCATGAACGAGGACGGGACGATGGCCCGGCTCGACGACCTGATCACCTTCGCTCGCAAGCATGACCTCAAGATCGGCACGATCCGCGACCTGATCGAATATCGCAGCCGCAACGACCATCTGGTCCAGAGGATCAGTGAACGCGCCTTCGAATCCGATTATGGGGGCCAATGGCGCTTCATCACCTACCGCAACAAGGTGGATGGGGCGGAGTCCTACGTCTTGCAGAAGGGGCATGTCGTTCCTGGCAAGCCGACCCTGACCCGCGTTCACCCGATCTCGATTCTGGACGACGTTCTGGGCCAGCCGGGGCCACGCAAGCGCACTCTGCAGCGCGCGATGCAGGCGGTGGGGGAACACGGCTCGGGCGTGATCGTCATTATCACTGGCCGCCCTGCAACAAGTGCAGGCTACAGCGAGGATGAAGAGGTGCGGAATGTCGGCATCGGCTCGCAAATCCTGGCCGACCTCGACATCCACGAGATGATCCTGCTCAGCAACACGCAGCCCCAGGTTGTCGCGATCGAAGGCTACGGCCTCAATATCGTCGACCATATGCCCATTCCGGAGTGACAAGATGGCACGTTTCCTGATCGTCGAGGCCCGTTTCTACGGCCATCTCAATGATATGCTGGTCGAAGGCGCGACCAATGCCTTGAAGGCGGCCGGGCATGAGGTCGAAATCATCACTGTGCCGGGTGCGCTGGAGATCCCCGGTGCCATTGCACTGGCGGTGGAAAGCGATCGCTACGATGGCTTCGTCGCAATCGGCGTGGTGATCCGAGGCGAGACCTATCACTTCGAGATTGTCGCCGGAGAGAGCGCACGCGCAATCATGGCGCTGACGATGGACGGAATCGCTATCGGCAACGGCATCCTGACGGTCGAGAACGAGGATCAGGCGCTGGTTCGGGCAGATCCCGCTCAGAAAGACAAGGGGGGCGAGGCGGCCAAGGCAGCTCTCGCCATGTACGAACTGCAACAGAAGTTCGCCAACTAATCCTTGCACTTGGACCTTGGTTGCGACGCTGAGTCGGCTCTGCAGACGCAATTTAAGCCTCGCTAATCGGTGGAAATCGCGCGCGCTCGCCGGGGCCCGCCCGGTCGCATTGCTCTTGAGCATTGCGGATTTTCGCCTATTGTAACGGGTGAATTGCGTTAAGAACTGAATAAACGCGGTCGCACTGGGGGAAGAGCATTGGAAAACGGCGCAAACACGCGCGCGGCGGAGGCGTTCGGGCCGATCGTCGCAGCGCTCGAAACACAGATTTCGCAACTGGATGAACTGGGCGCGCATGTCGCAGCGGCACATATCGATGCTGCGATACACCTGCTGCGTTTTCAGGGTAGCCAGACGAGACCACGCGAAGAAGTCTGACCGGACCCTTCGGCACCACCGCGCAACGCGGCAGAGCCTTGCGCTTCGCCCGCGCGCCTATTCGTCGAGCTGCCCCCTGATAGCGCCGGCAGGGAACTCCACCGTGTGGACATTCACGTAATAATTGCTCTTTCGTTTCGCGATCTTCTTGAGCAACGCTGGATCGACATCGACGCAGATGTCTTCCCCATCATCGCCCATCAGCTGCAATTCGATAACCGGCGGGCCGTCCTTGCCCTTCGCGCCTTCGTGCAGATGTGCTGCACTGAATACGTCGAGCCCCACGACTTCGAGCATGTAGCAGAAGCGCCCGGTGGCGAGATTCATTTCGGCAGAGAAATCGCCGCTTGCATCCTTGCCAGCGCCTTTGCCACCTGCCTCGAGCTCACCAAACAGGCTGGTTCCTATATAGGCGAGATTGTCTTGCGCCATGGCCGTAGTGCCCATCAGGCCCAATCCTACCGCCATCGTCGCAATGATCGCACGTTGCATAGTCCCTCTCCTATAGGGACCATCCCCGCTGACACCCATCATCCGCAGGCCAGCCCCGATGGTTTCCCTATACAATTCAGCAGCGAGTCGGGGAAGCAAGATTGCCGCGCACGCAGCAAGCGTGGCATAACCACCCGATGCACATGGCCAGGCAAGTTCGCGATCCCGCACTCGATGCTCTGCCTTATGCCTCTGCGCCGGATGAGTTCCTGACCCGCCAGCTCATCACCTATATCGGCAATAAGCGCGCACTGCTCCCGCTCATCGACTGCGCCTTCGCCACCGTGCAGGAGGAGCTCGGCCCGCGCCGCCTGACTATGCTCGACCTGTTTTCGGGTAGCGGGGTCGTCGCCCGGCTGATGAAAGCGCGCGCCTCGCTTGTCTGGGCCAACGACCTCGAAGACTATTCCCGGTCGATCAACCGCTGCTTCCTCACCAATCCATCCGCCATCGACGAGACCGCACTCGCCCGTCACACCGATGCGATCGCCGCGCTGGCGCAAGAGCGCTCCTCCCGCCACGGCTTCGTCCGGCGACTTTACGCCCCCGCCAGCGAAGCGGAGATCACCGCCAGCGACCGTGTCTTCTACACTGTGCGCAATGCCGAGATCATCGACTCCTGCGCCCCGGCGATCCGCGCCCTGCCCGCCCCCTATGCTGACCTCCTGATGGGCCCGTTCCTCTCAGCCTGCTCGCGCCATGTGAACACGGCCGGCGTGTTCAAGGGCTTTTACAAGGACCGCACGGGCAAGGGGCAATATGGCGGAACGGGCCGCAATGCGCTCGAGCGGATCCTCGCCCCCATTGGCATAGAGCGCCCCGTCCTCTTCGAGGCGCCGTGCGAGATCCGCATCACTTCGCTACCCGCCGAGCGGCTGGTCGAGGAGATGGAGCCGCTCGACTGCGCCTATCTCGATCCACCTTATAACCAGCACCCCTATGGCTCGAACTACTTCATGCTGAACGCCATCGCGCAATATACCGAGCCGCAGGAGACCAGCCGCGTCTCGGGCATTCCAAAAGGCTGGAACCGCTCCTCCTTCAATCGTCCTGCCACAGCCCTCGAGGCGCTGACCCATTGCGTCGAACAGGTAAAGGCGCGCTTCGTCGTCATCTCGTATAATTCGGAAGGCTTCATCGCGCCCGACACCATGACGGAAATGCTCCAGCGCTTCGGAACCCTGCGCGTGACGAGCCAGGAATATCCCACCTTCCGCGGTTGCCGCAATCTCGCCAATCGCGACAAGTCGGTGCGCGAGTTCCTTTTCCTCTTGCGCAAATCCTCACCCGCTTGACTCCGCCCACTCCGACGCGCTCAACTGCCACCACACAACAGGGAGAGTTTACACCATGACCCGCCGCCCCATCCTGCTCGCCGCCCCGCTCGCCCTCATGCTTTCGGGATGCGGCGAACCCGCGAGCGACGAGGCCGATGCGACCGCCGCCTCCACCACACTCGCCTCCGAAAACCTCAATGCAGACAGCTTCGGCTGCATCAGCGAGCTTACCGCGGTCGGCCGCTTCTTCGTCGGCAACCTCAATGGCGATCTCGATGCGACGCTAGCCGTCGCGCAATCGGACACCGGCGGGACGTATCCCGCAGGCTCGGTGGTCCAGCTCGTCCCGACCGAAGCCATGGTGAAACGCGCGCCCGGCTTCAGCGCCGAGACGAAGGACTGGGAGTTCTTCGACCTCGACATCTCGCCCGAAGGCACGAAAATCCTCACCCGCGGCCATGCCGACGTGGTCAACCGCTTCGGCGGCAATTGCCTCGAGTGCCACGAGAAGGCCGAGCCGCAATGGGACCTGATCTGCAGCACCGATCACGGCTGCGACCCGATCCCGCTCAACGACGCGATGATCCGCGCGCTGCAGAAGACCGATCCGCGCTGCCCCGCACAGGAACTGAGCGAGGAGGAGCAGGAAGGCCTCAAGGCGCTCCAGGCCCTGCTGGGGTAGTGGCGCGGCGCCCGGCGCCGGGCTCCCCGGGCAATGCCCCATTGACCGCGCGGCAAAATGGGTGCTGATAGCGCGCCATCGGGTCGCGCTCCTTGTCCGGAGGATGAGACTATGCGTGCCATGACCCTGGGGGCACTCGCCCCCGCCCTGATGCTGGCGGCCTGCAATCAGGCGGCCGAAGCCCCCGCTGCCGATCCGCAGGCCGTGCTCGACGCGATCGCCCAGGTCGAGCAGGGGCAAGAAACCGCCTTCAATGCCGACGATCTTGCCGGAGCCACGGGGGTCTATGCCCCCGACGCCACCTTCTTCAATGCCGGCGGCGCGCCCGCGGATGGGAGCGAAGCGATCAACGCCGAATTCGATGGCATGTTCAAGGATGCCAACAGCGGAATCAGCATCACCCGCGACAAGAGCTGGGTGGCCGGGAGCGGCGAGCTGGCGGTAACCCAGTCACATTACACCTTCACCTTCTCCGGTGACGACGGCAATCCGATGAGCGTTGAAGGCGTCAACCTGACCGTGTGGCAGAAGCAGGACGACGGAAGCTGGAAGATCGCGTCCGACTTCAACGGCGGCACCGGCCCGGCGACCCCCGCCGAAGCTGCACCGGCGGCGGAGTAACCCGCGCTCAACCAGGCCGAAGGCCGGCAGCGTAGAAAGGATCGGAGGCCTCCTCCCGGTCCTCGGGCGTGGGCACAACCAGCCACCACTCGGCCTCGCCCGCTTCGAAAGCGGCGAGCTGGACCTCCTCGATCATCTCGGCGTCGATATGCGGATTGGCGAGCTCCAGTTCCTGCGCCAGTTCATATGGAGGCTTCGCGCCGCGCGGCCGCGCCGCATCCATCGCCGCGAGCCTGTTGCCGAGCCACTGGCAATCCTCCTCGCTCAGCCGGGCGCGGGGATCGCCGCACTTCCCGCCGCAATTCTCACAGGGGGAAATCCTACTCGATGGAACACATGGAACAGGGTCCATATCGGAAAAATTCCGTTCGTCCGCTCGCCCCCTTTTCCGTTCGGGCTGAGCTTGTTCCCCGCCCCGTTCGCCCTTTTCCATTCCCCGTTCGGGCTGAGCTTGTCCCCCCTCCCGTTCGCCCTGAGCCTGTCGAAGGGCCGTTTTTCCCTTCGCACTGACGGAGGAAGTAAAGGACGATGCTTCGACAGGCCTGTCCTGAGCGCTGTCGAAGGGCTCGGCATGAACGGATTCAGGGATTCTCTCCCCAAGCTCCTCCCCCCGCCCAAGCGCAGCGATCACATCGTCGAGTGCGGAGAGCGCGGAGGTGACCTCCGCCCGCTCGGCCAGGCGGTCGAGCCGCGCCAGATGCGCCAGCAACAGCCGGTCGGAATAGCGCCGCCGGGTGGCGACCTCCTCGCCGTGGTAGAACACCGCCTCCTCCACGCCGTTGAGCGCACGGTCGGCCAGCACCTCCTCCGCATGGGCTCGCGCGGAGAGCAGCGCCGCATCCCATAGCGCGGTGAAAGCGGGCGAGGCGCGCCGCGCACGATAGGCGGTCTGGGCTGAGACCCCCGCCGCGCGGCAGGCGAGCCGGACGTTTCCGTTGAGCGAGAGGTTTTCGAGGAAGGTGCTTTGTGAGCGGGGGGAGAAGATGGGCTT
>NZ_JBNKWF010000021.1:0-55257 GCF_050299635.1 Altererythrobacter sp. | reverse complement strand
TGGTGGGTGAGGCGGCAGTCGGCGGGCCGCTGACGGACCAGATCCGCGCCCGCGTAGCCGTGCGCGCGGTCAACCGCGATGGTTATGGCATCAACGAGTTCACCGGCAACGACATCGACAATGCCAAGCAGTTCAGCACGCGTGCGCATCTGGAGTTTCTGCCTACGGATACGCTGTCTGTCCTGCTGACCGGCGAGTACCACACAGAAGACGATCGCTCGCTCGCTATCAAGTTCCGTGAGATCAGCTTCCCGGGCGTGCTCGACGATGCCGACCCCAGCAATGACGGGCTTGCATCGCTGGGCCAGCGCGATGGCGCTTCCTTTGCCAGCAAGGTGCGCAATCTCAATGCAAATATCGATCCGATCAACGACCGCGAACAATGGGCGCTTACCGGTGTCGTCTCGCTTGAGGCGTCGGATGACGTATCGCTGAAGTCGCTGACGTCTTACCGCAGCTTCGATGCGATCTTCTTCCACGATTTCGACATGTCGAGCTACGCCGCATATCCACTGGCACAGACTCCACCGGTTGGTACAGGCACGAGCGCCAATCACTGGCAACCGGTGTTCCAACACCAGTTTACCCAGGAGCTTCAGGCCAATATTGATACGGGTCGGCTCCACGGGGTGTTCGGCCTGTTCTATCTGGATGAGAGAATTCGCACAGAGAACCACATCGGCAAGGACGTGATTACCAATACCGATCCTTTCCGCGTCCAGCTCGACGGTGTCCTGAATATCGAGGCCTATGCCGCTTTCGCCAACCTGACGTTCGACCTCTCCGACCAATTCTCGATCAAGGCGGGCGGTCGCTACAGCCATGAGAAGCGCCACATCAAAAACAATTTCGGCGTGGGCAGCTCGGTGACGAACAGCCTGACGCCCGATGCGTTGCAATGGGACAACTCCAAGAGCTGGAACGATTTCTCGCCATCGCTTGGCCTCGAGTACCGCCCCAATGACGACTTGATGTTCTATGGCAACTGGTCGCGCGGCTTCAAGAGCGGCACGGCCGAGATTGGCAGTGCCCGTCGTGGTCCGCCGTCAGTGACGACTTGCGACGGGTGCAATCCCTTCGTGAATCCCGAGAAGGTGGAAGCGTTCGAAGCTGGCGGCAAATACTCCGGCTATGATTTCAGCCTGAATGTGGCGGCTTTCTACCAAACGCTGAAGAACGGGCAGTTCCAGTTCACACAGCCGATTCCGACGCCGCCGTTCTTCTCCAGCGTCTTGCGTAACGCGGCCGAATCCGAAGCCTATGGCGTCGACGTAGAGTGGCAGTGGCGGGCGACATCGGCTCTGCAGATCGATGGATCGCTGGCCTACCTCCACTCGACGTTCACGAAATTCAATTCGATTGATCCGCTCGATGCACGGCTATTCGCGCCGGGCGCCGATCCCACGATGCTGACCAATGACCTTTCGGGCAATTACACCCGGATGTCGCCAAAGTGGAGCTTCAACCTCCACCCGACCTACGATATCGCGACGGGCAATGGCGGTTCGATCACGCTGGGCACCAACTTCGCCTACCGCTCGAAGCAGTTCCATACGGAGTTCAACGATCCGCGGCTGGCGCAAGACGGCTATGCGATGGTCGATGCCAACATTCTGTACAGGGCACCCAACAGGGATCTGACGGTCAACCTGTGGGTCAAGAACATCTTTGATGAACTGGTCTGGGCTGGCAGCTATGCGGTTGCCACGAGCCGGACGATCGGCGGCACGCTGATGCCGCCGCGCACCTATGGAGTGACGCTGGGTTACAACTTCTAGCTGCAATCCAGCACTGGGCGCTCGCCGGAGTGCATTCGGGGCCCTGTCGCAGAGATGCGGCGGGGCCCTTCGCCTTTGAGGCAACGCGCGACTACGCGATCACTCCAATCCATGCTAAGGGCTCGTCCAGGGTTGCGTTTTTCCTTTGGGGGAGAGGGAAATGGCTCGTGCTTTCATGATGGTTGTGGCTCTGGTTTGCTACGCCGCTTTTTTCGCTTCGTTTCTGTATCTGGTCGGCTGGGTCGGTGGTTTCGATTTCATGCCCACCCATGTCGACAAGGGCGCAGCGGCGGCACCGATTACTGCGATTATCATCGACGCTGCGCTGATCGCGCTGTTCGGCATTCAACATTCGGTCATGGCGCGCCCCGGCTTCAAACAAGGCTGGACCAAAATCATTCCTGCTCCGATCGAACGCAGCATCTATTGCCTCGCGACTGTCGCGGTGCTCGTGATCCTGTTCCGTTTCTGGCATCCGATCGAAGGCACTGTCTGGATGGTCGATAACGAAACCGGCCGCTTGGCGATCTGGGCACTGTTCTGGATGGGTTGGGGCATCCTGTTCATTTCAACCTGGCTACTCAACCATTTCGAACTGTTCGGTCTGCAACAGGCCTGGCTCAATCTTACGGGTAAGGACGCTCCACCGCCGAAGATGCGTACCCCACTATTCTACAAGCTGGTGCGGCATCCGCTCTATACCGGATTCTTCATTGCTTTCTGGGCGACGCCGCACATGACCTACGGCCATTTTCTCGCGGCGATCGGTTTCACGATCTACATCCTGATCGGCATCGCTCATGAGGAGAAGGATTTGCTGGCGGTCTTTGGCGAGGAGTATGCCGATTATCGCCGCAGGGTCGGCTCCTTCATTCCGGGGATCGGAAAGAAAGGCTGAGAAGCCGCACTAGAATTCGTCAGCCGCGTCGAGCAGTTTGGTGAGCCGCTTTGGCGCAACGCTTTGCCAACTTCTGCGCAGCCAGTGTTCGACCTGGTTCCAGTCGGTACCGCGACGATTGAGCACGATCCCGATCCATCCGCTCGCGCCGTAATAGGCCGGGCGGTAGAAGGTTTCCGGATCGCGCTCGATCAGCGCTGCCATCTCGTCAGTGCCGCTGGTCTTGGCAAGCAGCGCGATATGCGGTTCGCCATGATGATGGTCGCTGAAATAGGCGAAATACTTGCCGCTCTTGCCGCCCGTTCGCCAGCCGGGTGCGCCGTGGCTCTCGCGCTCATGGACTTCAGGTAGAGCAAGCGCCAGTTCGCGCACGCGCTCAAGCAACCAATCGGGGTTTTGCCCGCGCCCAACATAGGCACCAAGCGCACGCGGATAGAGCTGGTGTTCGGCGATCAGCACGCGTGTGGCGAGCTTTTCGGGCGTATCACCGTCGATGATCGCGACTTTCGCCTGACCCAGGATTTCACCGTCATCGAGCTTGGACGTGACGATATGCACCGTCGCCCCGGCATGGCTGTCGCCTGCATCCAGCGCGCGCTGATGCGTGTCGAGGCCCTTGTATTTGGGCAGCAGCGAAGGATGGATATTGACAATCCGGCCCGTCCAGCGGGAGACCAATGCTTCTCCAAGGATACGCATGTAACCGGCAAGTGCGATATATTCGGCACCGGCATCCATGGCCGCCTGTTCCATCGCGGCGTCATGAGAGTCGCGCGCCATGCCTTTGTGCGGCAAGACGAAAGTAGGCAGGCCCTCTGCCTCGGCCAGCTTCAGCCCGCCGGCGTCGGGATTGTTGCTGACGACCAGCACGATCTCGTAAGCCGAGCCGGGCTGGCGGCTGGCATAGAGCAGCGCCGCCATGTTGGTCCCGCTACCGGATATGAAGACGGCGACACGGGCCTTCTCGGCAGTGGGATCACTTGCGCCTGCATCAGGCAAGGTGCACCGCCTCCCAATCGGACTGTGCACTCCAGGTTCCTTGCGATCCGCGCACGGTGCAGCCGCGCTCGCCCGCTTCGATCACGCCGACGCGAAAGGCGGTTTCACCCGCTTCGGCGAGCCGATCCGCAACCGCCTCGGCCTTGTCCGGCGTAACCGCCAGCACCATGCCGACGCCGCAATTGAAGGTGCGCGCCATTTCCCCCGGTTCGATATTCCCTTGCGCCTGCAGGAAAGCCATCAGGCGCGGCTGTTCCCACAGAGCAGCATCGACCACCGCGTGCGAACCCTTGGGCAGGATGCGCGGGATATTCTCGAGCAATCCGCCGCCGGTGATATGCGCCAGCGCGTCGATCAACCCTTCGCGGACCAGCGGCAGCAGGCTTTTGACGTATATCCGGGTCGGTTCGATCAGTGTGTCGATCAACAGGCGCTCCTGGTCGAACAGGGCAGGGCGGTCGAGCTTCCAACCCTTGTCCGCCGCCAGACGCCGCACCAGCGAATAGCCGTTTGAATGGACGCCCGAGGATGCGAGGCCGATCAGCACATGGCCGGGCGCAACCTTCTCACCCGTCAACTGCTCGCCGCGCTCGACTGCGCCGACGCAGAACCCCGCAAGGTCATAATCGCCCGGCGCATACATGCCCGGCATTTCAGCCGTCTCGCCGCCGATCAGGGCGCATCCGGCCTGTTTGCAGCCATCTGCGATGCCGGCGACGACGCGTTCGGCAATGCCATTTTCGAGTTTTCCGGTGGCGAAATAGTCGAGGAAGAATAGCGGTTCCGCGCCTTGCACGATCAGATCGTTGACGCACATGGCAACCAGATCGATCCCGACGGTATCATGCCTGTCATGGTCGATTGCCAGCTTCAGCTTGGTACCTACGCCGTCATTGCCCGCGACCAGCAGCGGATCCTTGTATCCGGCGGCCTTGGGATCGAAAAATCCGCCGAAACCGCCCAGCTCGCTATCCGCTCCGGGCCTTGCGGTGGCTTTAACCAGCGGGCCGATCGCCTTGACCAGGCGGTTGCCAGCATCGATCGAGACACCCGCATCTTCGTAGGTGTAAGGGGAATTCTTGCCGTTCATGCGGTCCCCTTTAGCAATATCGCTTGGAATCGCACGATGCTTTCGGCAAAAGGCTCTCCGTTTTCCCCGATGACCCCGCATATTTCCCTTCCTCGCCTGTCGCACACCTTGCCGAGCGGCACGTCAGCCCGCTTTGGCTGGGCCTTTGCAGCCTGTCTTCTGATGGGTTTGGCGGTGGCTGTCTGGGCGCAGGTCGAAGGCGATCGCGGCATTGCTCCAGTCGTTTCCAGCAGCGATATCGACGTTGGCGGTATCGAAGTCGATGTACGTGCGGATTCGGCCGAGGAAGCGCGCGAAAAGGGCTGGAAGGAAGCGCATCGCAAGGCTTGGGAGAAGCTCGGCGGACCCACCATCTCGGAAAGCGAGTTGCAATCGCTTGTTTCTGCGGTCGTGGTCGAGAATGAGCGGATCGGTCCCAAGCGCTATATCGCCCGTCTGGGCGTGATTTTCGATCGCACCCGCGCGGGCCGCTATCTGGGCGAAGGCGCAAGGGCCAGCAGGTCCGCGCCGATGCTGCTCCTTCCGGTGACGGAAAGCGGCGGTGCTTTTACCATGTATGAGGTGCGCAATCCGTGGCAGCGTGCCTGGGCGGAGTTCAATCCCGGCACCAGCCGGATCGACTATGTCCGCCCGGCCGGGGCCGGGGGCGATTCGCTGCTGCTGACCTATGGCCAGACCGGGCGCCGCAGCCGCACCTGGTGGCGAGTGATTCTCGACCAGTTCGGCGCCGCCGATGTCCTGGTCCCCGTGGCCCGGCTGCGCTACACTTGGCCCGGCGGGCCGGTGAAGGGCGAGTTCACGGCGCGCTACGGCCCCGACAGCCGCTACCTCGACGGTTTTACGCTTACGGCCGACAATCCGCGCGAACTGCCTGTGATGCTGGAACAGGCGGTCAAACGATTCGACACGATTTTCGAACAGGCTCTGGCCGATGGCAAATTGCGACCCGATCCGACCTTGAACCTGGGGGGTGGCGGAGATGTCGATCCGGCACTTCAGCGGCTGATCGAGATCGGCCGTGCGATCCAGCGCCGCGACGCAGCCGAAGAGACTGGCGAAATCGGTCCCGTGCCCGGGATTGGAACACCTCCGCCTGCTGCCACGCCGCAGCCAAGTGTCGTCAACAGCTATGTCGTGCAGTTCAACAGCCCCGATGCCTCGGCGATCGACTCGACGCTGGCGGCGATGAGGGCAACCCCTGGCGTGCGCGGCGCGGCGACCACGAGCATCGCCATAGGCGGGACCTCGGTGATGCGAATAAGCTTCGCCGGATCGCTCGACCAGCTTGCGGCGGTGCTGCGCCAACGCGGCTACACCGTGCAGGAAGGTTCTGGCGCGCTCGCAATCAGCCGCTAGAATGTTGCGATGTCGCAGATCGCCCTTCCTCTGGATTTGCGCGGTCAGTCGGATCCTGACCGGATCGTGATCGGCAGTGCAAATCGCGCGGTCTATGAAGCGCTCTCCGATCCAGCCGCGTGGCCGTTTCGCACTGCGGTGCTGACCGGTCCCGCGCGCTCGGGCAAGAGCCTGCTGGGCAAATGGGCGGCCAGCCAGGGCGTGAGCGTGGTGGATGACGCCGACAGTGTCGATGAGACCGAGTTGTTTCATCGCTGGAACGCCGCGCAAGAGAGTGGCGAGCCCCTGCTCCTGATCTCGAATAGCCAGCCCTGGGACATCGATTTGCCCGATCTGCGATCGCGGCTCGGCGGCTCGCTCCAGCTCGAAATCGGTTCGCCCGATGACGATATGATTGGGCAATTGATAGAGACTATCGCGGCGCAGAGGGGGCTCTCGCTGGCCGAGGGCGCAACCCAATATCTCGTTCCGCGGGTGGAGCGCAGCTTTGCTGGAATCGAGAGTTTGGTGGGCGCGATCGACCGCTTGAGTCTTGAACGCAAGCATCCAGCCACCATGTCGATATGGCGGGATGCATTGGACCAGGTGCAGGGCCCGGAGCAAGCACGCTTGCTTTGAACCGCATTTGGTGGGAGAAAATTGTCATGTTTGCTGGCCTGATCGCCTATCTTGACTCCGTTCGCGCGCGCGATCCTGCTCCGCGTTCGCGCTGGGAAATCCTTTTGTATCCAGGTGCTTGGGCGGTGTTCTTCCACCGAATTGCACACTGGTTATTCGAAGCTAAGCTCTATTTCCTGGCGCGAATGGTGAACCACACCTCGCGCTTTCTGACGGCTATCGACATCCATCCCGGCGCCACAATCGGCAAATTCTTCTTCATCGACCACGGCTTCACCGTGATTGGCGAAACGGCCGAGATTGGCGACAATGTGACAATCTACCAATGCGTTACGTTGGGTGGGACCAATCCCACCAACGGCAAGGCGGGCAAGCGCCACCCGACATTGTGCGACAATGTCATCATCGGGTCCGGTGCTCAGATCATCGGGCCGATTACAGTGGGCGAACGCGCGCGCGTGGGTGCCAATGCCGTCGTCACCGAAGACGTGCCTGAAGGCGCGACGATGATCGGGCTCAAGGCGCGTTCGACACTGGTTCCGGCGGATGAGTGGCTGAGGGAGTTCATTCCCTACGGAACTCCGTGTGACGATCCCTGCGAGCCGAGCCGCGATTGCATCGAGAAGCTCGAAGGAGAGCTCAAGGTGCTGCGCGAGGAAATTGCCGCGCTCAAGCGTGAGACGCTGGGTGTAACTGCCCACAAGCGCAGCGGGACTGACGACTGATGACGACTGGCGTCGGTGCCGGAAGTTCCAGCTCGGTCATCGCATTTCCCGGACGCGTTCCAAAGCAGGTCGGCTTTGCCCGCGACGAGCTCCAGCGCATTCTCGATCTATACGGGCGCATGGTCGCTGCTGGCCAATGGCGCGACTACGCAATGGACTTCACCAAAGACGTAGCCGTGTTTGCCGCGTTCCGCCGCGCTGCAGAGCGCCCGCAGGCGCGGATCGAGAAACGGCCCGCGCTGAGAAGCCGCCAGGGCATGTGGACGCTCTTCGGCGAGCACGGCCAGGTGCTCAAGCGCGGACACGAATTGCCAGGAATTTTGGCACCGGTCGAAAGGCGGCTGGTGAAGGCGGTCGGGGACTAGACGAATCGCGTCAGCGGCGGCGGTAAAGGGATGCTGCGGTAATGATTGTGGGGAAGATAAATCCCTTGAGATAGGACAAGGGATGTCGTCCTTCCGTAAACTCGACCGGCAAGTTGCCGAAATGCGCCCAATACTGGGTGGCGACGAGCCCCGCTATGCTGCCCCACATTGCCCACAGCGCAATGCGCTTGCCCATCGACACCGCAATCAGGCTGGCGACGATAGCCAGGCGAAAGATTGCCTGGATCGCATTGAAGCCTGGGTCACTGCTCAGGCCCTTCCCCTGGACGAGATCGAACAGCATGCTCACATGATAGACTACCAGCAGACCCGCCAGTAGCAGGATAATGAAGTAGCGGAACGACCCACTCCGATCGGTCCCCGTATCAGCGGTTTCGTCCATTGGTTCGAGGCCTTCGATATTGATTAAAAGGGCCCGCACCACCGGCGCGAGCCCCTCTCCTCCATCAGGTGTTTCAATTCGCTGTCAGGCCGCTCGGCAGCGCAGCGGTTGTCGGCAGGCGGCCCTGTAGATCGTCCGGCAATGTGTGCACCACCATGCGGCGGATCGGCGTCCAGAAGGCCGACAATGTCAACAGCGCGGAGCCGATCACCAGCGCCGTAAGCGCCACGTTCAGTTCCACCGCTCCGAAGCGGTCGAACAGGAAGGTGAGCGCCGCCAACACATAGGCGAGGGCAGAGACCAGCAGCGCGCGCCGGTCGATCGCCAGCGCCACAAGTCCTAACGCGACATAGACCACCAGCACGCCCACTGCGGCACCCATCCCGATGTTCTCGCCGCCGGTCACACCCAGCCAATGGAACAGCGGATGGGCGATCATCGGCGCGGCGAGCAAGTGGAGCCAGAAAGCGACATCGCTGCGCCGCGTCTGGCGGCCCAGGTCGCTGATGTCCCAGCGCATAGCGAAACCAAAGATCACGAGGCCCGCCACAAAGACCAGCGGGATGATGATGCTTTCGGGACTGTCAATCGATTGCGGGCCTAGCGCGGTGATGACGAGAGCGATCGCGGTGACCGCCAGTGCCCCTGATCCTGCCGCGACGGTAATCGGGACCATGAAACGCCGCCAGTGGAACCAGGCTGCGACTGCCGTCAGCAGCGCCGAGCCGGAGATGAGCGTCCCTGCGAGGACCTGATGGCCATCGAAATTGGCGTTCAAGCTCAGCACGACAAAACCGAGCAGCATCTCGAAAACGCCGCCGACGAATGCCAGGAGCAGAACGATCGAAGGCAGCGCCATGCGCCGCACGCGCGTGAAGTATTCGGCCATGCCCCAGGCCGCGGCTGCGATCAGCAAACCGGAAAAGGGTGGCGGTCCGTCGAGTCGAGGTGTGAAAGCCTGTCCGATTCCCGCCATCGCCACCAGCAGCAGTATCGCCGCTATGGTGACGAATATGTCATTGAAACTGTTGATCAGGCGGAAATGTTCTTCGTCGGTCGCGGGTGCCTCGGTCGAGGCACGGACCGATGCGCGCAGCGCGTCAGCCGCTTCGGCGCTGATCGCACCGCTGGCGACGGCCCTGCGCAGATCGTCTTCGGTATACATCGTCGTAACTCTCCCCTGCAATCGGGGAAAGCTACGACAGGTGTATTACTGTGTCAATACGGTGTGTGGATCAGCCGCGTGCGCTGGACGGGGCAGCTTCGGCGCCAAGCACCTTCTGCATCGCCTTGAGGATCGCGCCAGACTGCTCCGCGCCCGATTGCGGGGCGACGAGGTTGGAGAACTCGGAAATCTTGCTCCAGTTCTCGGCAAAGCCTTCAACAGTGCGCTGGCCTTCGGGCAGCCAGACGGCGTCGTTCATCACCGTCCATGAGCTGTGATAGCCGCCTGCACCTGCGCCGACGATGGCATTGGTGGGCGAGTCCTCACTCACAAGGAACAGCGCGGCGGGGACCACGTTGACCGGATCGAACAGCTTAAAGGCTTCTTCAGGGAAGAGGTCTTCGGTCATGCGGGTGCCGGCAACCGGCGCGAGCGTGTTGACGCGGATATTGTACTTCGCGCCTTCGAGCTGCAGCGTCTTGGTCAGTCCCGCCAGGCCCAGCTTGGCCGCGCCGTAATTGGCCTGGCCGAAATTGCCGAACAGGCCGGTGGAGCTGGCAGTCATCAGGATGCGGCCATAGGCCTGCTCGCGGAAGGTATCCCAGCACGCCTTGGTGGCGAAGGCCGAGCCGGTCAGGTGAACCTTCAGCACGAATTCGAAGTCGGCCGGCTCCATTTTGGCGAAGGTCTTGTCGCGCAGAACGCCCGCATTGTTGATGAGGATATGGACGGCGCCCCACTTTTCCTTCGCCTTGGCGACCATTTCTTCCATCTGGTCGTATTCGGTGACCGAGTGGCCGTTGGACATGGCGGTGCCGCCAGCAGCCTCGATTTCCTCGACAACCTTCAGCGCGGCATCGGAATGGCCGGTGCCGTCGCGCGAGCCGCCGAGGTCATTGACGACGACCTTTGCGCCGCGCCGCGCCAGTTCCAGCGCGTATTCCCTGCCCAGGCCGCCGCCTGCGCCGGTCACGATGGCTACTCTATCCTTGAAATCGATGCTCATGAGAACTCTCCGAAGCTTCCGTAAACGTAAATCTGGGCGCTGGGTGGCACTTTCACTGCTGCAATGCAACAGGATTGGTGCGGCGGCGCGATGCCGTAAGGTCAAGCGCGGGGTTACAGCCCTTCCAAGGCAGAAATCAGGCCGTTCAGCGAATCGATCACCACATCGCCGCCCATTTCGTGCGGTGGCTGGTCGCAATAGCCATAGCCGGCCACAACCACCGGCACATTGGCCGCACGCGCCGCTTTTACATCGTAGCTCGAATCGCCCACGAAGGCGAAGCGGCCTCCTTGTCTCTTGGCTCCGCAGCGGTCTTGCGCTTCCAGTACCGGATCTGGCGCGGGCTTGGCGCGGCCTTTGCCCAGGGTATCGCCGCCGATCACCGTTTCGAACCGGTCGATCAGATCCAGTTGAGTCAGGATATCGCGCGCAAATCCTTCGAACTTGTTGGTGACCACGGCTATGCGCACGCCGCGTTGCGCCAGATTGTCCAACATCGTTTCGGCACCGGGGTATGGCCTTGTGTGGACGGCATTGTGCTCGGCATAATATCCCAGCATCTGCTTGTAGAGCGCATGGAACTCGTCCTTTGGCATCCCACCCTGGCGTTCTACCGCTCTCGCCAGCATGATCTTGGCCCCACCGCCGATCAAATCCTTTGAGCTGTCGACAGGCACCGGGTCGAAGCCGCCCAGCTTCAACGCATGATTGACCGCAGCGCCCAGATCCTGGTGCGTATCGAGCAATGTGCCGTCGAGATCGAAACCCACAGCGTGAAAGGTAAAATCGGCCATGTGCTGTGCGGTGGCGGATGGTGCTTCAAACCGCAAGCGTTTGGTGGCATTGGGGCTTTCGATGACACATTTCGCAGCCATAATCCTTGCTGCGGGCAAGGGCACCCGCATGAAGAGCGACCTGCACAAGGTCCTCCATCCGATCGCAGGCAAAGCGATGATCGACCACTTGATGGATTCGGTCGATGCGCTGGCCCCTGCACACAAAGTCGTGGTGGTCGGCGCCGGGCGGGAGCAATTGGAGCAGGCGCTGGGTGATCGCGCCATGACTTGCCTGCAGGAACCGCAACTGGGCACCGGACACGCCGTGCAGCAGGCACAGGGCCCCTTGGGCGGCTTCGATGGCGATGTGCTCATCATGTATGGCGATGTGCCCTTCGTCCGTCCCGCGACGATGCAGGCAATGCTTGAGCGTTTGCGGCAGGATGACGAGCCCGCGGCCGTTGTGCTGGGTTTCACCCCTGCGGACGCATTGCAATATGGCCGTGTTATCGCCGATGCTCATGGGCGGATCGCGAAGATGGTCGAGTTCAAGGATGCGAGCGAGGAGGAGCGTTCATGCTGCCTCTGCAATTCCGGCCTGATGGCGGCGCGCGCTTCTGATTTGTGGGCGCTGCTTGACCGCGTGGGCAACGCCAATGCTCAGGGCGAGTATTACCTGCCCGATATCGTCAATATCGCGATCGCTGACGGTCGCGCCTGTGCGGTTGTGGCGACGGACGACCCCAATGAAGTTGCAGGCATCAATAGCCGTGCCGAGCTGGCCCAGGCCGAAGCTCAATGGCAGGAGCTCAAGCGCGCAGAGGCAATGGCCGATGGCGCGACTCTGCGCGCACCGGAAACCGTCTTCTTCAGCTGGGACACGCAAATCGGGCGCGATGTGACGATCGAACCCAATGTCGTATTCGGCCCCGGTGCATCAGTGGCCGATGGCGCTACGATCCTTGCCTTCAGCCATATCGAAGGTGCCCATGTGGGGGAGGGGTGCTCGGTCGGCCCCTTTGCCCGGCTGCGCCCCGGTTCGGTGATGGAAGCGGGCAGCAAGGTCGGCAATTTCGTCGAGATGAAGAATGCGGTTCTGGGGCCCGGGGCCAAGGCAAACCACCTCACCTATCTGGGCGATGCGACTGTGGGTGCCGAAGCCAATATCGGCGCTGGCACGATCACCTGCAATTACGATGGCTATTTCAAGCACAGGACCGAGATTGGCCCGCGCGCCTTCATCGGCAGCAACAGCGCGCTGATCGCGCCAGTGAAAATCGGCGCGGACGCCATTGTTGCCGCGGGCAGCGCGGTCAGCCGCGATGTCGATGAAGGTGAGCTGCGCATGGTGCGCGGGGAGCAGATCGTGAAACCCGGTTGGGCCGATCGTTTTCACGATACGATGAAGAAGAAAAAGGCGGCGCAGAAGAAGGGATGAGTGAAGGCGAAGCTCCGCTTACCTGCTGGCTCTGCGAACGCCCGTTCGAGACCCTGATCGAATGGCACCACCCGGTTCCCAAGGCAAAGAAAGGCCGGGTGAAGGTTTCTGTCCACCCGATCTGCCATCGTGCGATCCATGCCAATTTCACCAATTCCCAGCTTGCCCGGATTGGTGAGGATCGCTCAGCTCTGATCGAAGATGAAGCGCTGGCAAAGTTCCTCGATTGGGTGAAAGACAAGCCGCCCGATTTTCATGCTCCTACCCGGAGCAGGTGAGGCAATCGAGCGGCTTGCAAGTCTTGGTACCGAAGGCGGATCAGACGGATGCGAGCCTTGGGCGTTCGCGCGGCTGTTCCTCGTCGGCCGATTCGCGGCGACGTTCGACGGGCGGCACGGACTGCAGGCGAATGCTCTTGTGGCCGGTCTTCTCGTCAACCTGCTCTTCCCAGCTTTCGAACTCCTTGCGGCTGAGCAGATAGCGCCAGCGCGCTTCGTCAAAGCTGATTAGCTTGTTGCGCACAGCACGCACTACATCTGCCTTGCGTGCGTCGGACCAATGAATGTCATGCGATTCGGGCAGTCCAGCGCGCTTGATTGCGTCGGCCACAGTTTCATGTGGGGCATAAGGCATATTCAATCTCCAAACTTCGGCCCCCGTGGCTCAAATACTGGATTTTGAGGGTTAATTTGGAGTTTTGAGGCTTGGTCGATGGTGGATTTACCATTCGAATCGTGGCCACAATGCGGTGAGGCGTTTGGGTATAAGGCTTGTTAGTTACGGCTTCGCTCGCGCAGGTTAGTCAAGCCTGCGAATCGAACAAACCCGGCTATTCCGGCTTGCCGTCCATAAGTCGCTGCATCAGATAGACAAATTGCAGTGCCTGTAGCTGCGCACGCTGGCTGTTATCGACTCCGCCTGAATGGCCCCCGGTCATTTCCTCATAATAATAATAGGGCTGGCCGAGCGCCTTGAGCTTTGCGGCACCCTTGCGTGCATGAGCGGGATGCGTGCGGTCATCCGCAGTCGATGCCCAGAGGAAGGGCGAGGGATAGTCCATGCCCTCTGCGATCTTCTGATAGGGCGAATAGGGTTCGATCCAGGCGCGCTGTTCGGGGATGCGCGGATCGCCATATTCGCCGATCCATGATGCACCTCTGCCAATCAGGTGGAAGCGCAACATGTCGAACAGCGGGATTTGTACGATTGCCGCGTTGAACAGATCGGGCCGTTGGGTGAAAGCCGTCCCGACCAGCAAGCCGCCTTGCGATCCGCCTTCTATGCCGAGCTGGGTCGGGGTGGTGAAACCGCGCGCCACCAGGTCTTCGGCAACGGCGATGAAGTCGTCCCATGTGCGCTGCTTGTTTTCCCGCATCGCGGTCTGGTGCCAGTTGGGGCCGAACTCGCCGCCCCCACGCAGGTTCGCCAGCACATATGCACCGCCCCTTGAAAGCCACAACTTGCCGGTCAGGCCGAGATAGCCGGGCAGTTGAGGGACCTGGAACCCGCCATATCCATGCATCACCGTGGCGGCTCCGCCATCTGGCTTCATGCCGCTGGGCTTGACGATGAAATAGGGAATCTTAGTGCCATCGGCGCTCGTCGCCTCGTGCTGTTCCACCTCCATCCCGGTGGGATCGAAACGGCTGGACGATTGCTTGATCGGCTCGGGCTTGCCGCCATCGGCATAGTAAAGGGTGGTTGGATTTAGAAAGTCCGAGACCGTGTACATGATCTGGTCGGTTTCGTTTGACGAAGCCTGGATGCCGACCGTGGCGTTATCCGGCAGGTCAACCGTCTCGCTGGTCCATGCGCCATCGATGAAGTTAAACCGCAGCACACGGCCACGCACATTGTCGAGCAGGCCGACATAGAGCGCATGGCCGGTGATTGCGCCACCCTGCCTCGTCTGGCGTTCTCCCGGCGCCCAGACGAGGGTCTTTTGGGCACCGTTGGGATCGACCTTCCATTCTTCCAGATCGATCGCGACCAGCGAATCCGCAGGGAAGGTCTCTCCGTCCACTTCCCAATCGACATCGGTCGAGACGAGCAATTGTCTATCGACAATGCCATAGAGCGAAGCCTTGAGCGGGATTTCCAGCCGAAGCCAGTCGCCGTCTTTCCAGACGTAGTTCTCGGTCTCATGGAAGCTGATCGCGCGAAAGGCCGTGCGGGCCTGTATCGCGCCGCTGGCATCGCGCAGCAGGCTGGCGCCTGACCAGACATCTTTTGGCGAACCGCGAAAGATCTCTTCCGCTTCGTCGAGCGACTGCCCGCGCTTCCATATCCGGCTGGTGTAAGGATATTCGCTCTCGGTCATCAGCTCTTTGCTGAAATTGCGCGTGACGAGCAGCGTGTCCTTGTCGATCCACTGGATGCTGCCCTGACTCTCGGGCAGTTCGAAGCCTCCGGCGACAAAGTTCTTCGTCTGCATGTCGAACTCGCGCATCACGGTGGCGTCCTTGCCGCCATCCGACAGGGCGATCATGCAGTGGCGCAGATCGGGCGGGAGGCAGGTTGAGCCCCTGTAGACCCACTCGCGGCACTCCTCCTTCGCAAGAGCATCCACATCCAGCACGAGCTCCCATTCGGGATTTTCGCCGCGATAGCTTTCCAGCGAAGTGCGGCGCACCAGGCCGCGCGGGTTCTGCTTGTCCTGCCAGAAATTGTAGAGCCCATCGGGCCGGAAGGAGACGAAGGGAATGCGGTCTTCGCTATCGAGGATATCCAGCGCTTCGCTTTTGAGCGCGTCGAAGCGCGGATCTGCAGTCAATGCTGACAGCGTGCGATCATTCTCTGCCTCGACCCATTCCAGTGCACTTGGATCGCGTGCTTCTTCCAGCCAGATGAAAGGGTCCTGCTCGGGGCCGGGGATGCCTGCATCGGCCGGCTGATCGCTGGCAGAGTCGCCTGTTGTGGTTTCAAGTGTCATGGATGCGGCCAGTGCGAATTTACAGACAAGATTCAAGAGTCCTCTCTACGCAACTGATGCATCATCGGCCCGAATAACGCTGCAAGATGCTGTGCGATTTCTCGATTCCGCAGAGACAGCAATCAGGACGACGAGTACAACTGACGTCATCGTTGGGTAGGTGTAGTAAAGTGATCCGTCGAGCACCGCCATCGCAGACAGGCCTGCGACGGCGCAGAAAGCGGGAATCGCAACCTCCGGACTTGTGCGTATTGCTGCTCGTATCCTCAAGAAAGGGCGTGCAAATAGAAATGCTGCGCAGATTGTTCCTATGGCACCCCACTGAAACAGGGATTGCACAATCACATTGTGCGGATGATTGAAACGAACCTGCCCTGCCTGATAGAAGAACCTGAATTGACCTTCACCATTGCCGACGAATGGATGATCCAGGAATCGCTCATAGGCGATTCCCCAAAGCAGGGTTCTGCCGGGCGAGGATACGCCAAGTTCGTTTGAACCAAACAGTGTCTTTATGGTTCTCAGGAAGCCCCATGAGTCATTAGGCGGGACATAGATCATTGACAGGGGAACAGACGCGGCAAAGCACGCCAGAAATGAGAATGCGTTCCTGAGCCGCTTGTCCGGCGCCGACAAAAGTGCCGCCAGACCCACGGCTCCGAGTCCTGCCACTATCCCGGCGCGGCCTCCATTCAGATCAAGGAACGTCAGGCCTATGACGACACCCAGGCAACATACCAGAAAATGCTTTCCACCCGGGCTTCGTGCGGCCAGTCCTGCCGAGATACCTGCGACAACGATCCCGATAAAGGAAAGCTGGCGAACGTTGCTGGCTCCAGCCATGAAGATCTTCCATTCGATTTCGCCAGTAAGCGCCCCGTGCGCGATCACGAAATAGCTGAAGGCAATCTGAAACAATGCGCCGAAGAGTACCGCGTGCACGATGGGTTTCGCGAAGTCGCGCCAATGCGCTGCAAGCGCTTGGAACAGCAAGGCAGCAAGGGCGATGTGTGCGACAGTTCTGAACAGAAAAAGCAATGAATCACCCGGGAATGGCGCATTGAGAACTGCACCGGCAATTCCGGTGGCTATCAGCAACAAGCCTGCAGCAAGATTCCAGCCCTCTGGAGGGCGGAGGGGCCCGCCAGTTTCCAGAAATGAAAGCCCCAATACGAGAATCATCAAGATTTCGCCGCCGAGGATCGGGATCGAGGCAGTGTGCATAATTGGAAAATGCCACGTGATCAGCGCGAACGCGGTCGGTACAACGACAAGCAGCGCCAGGAAGGCGATTTGCAAAAAGTGATGACCAGGGCTGATCCCCGCCTTGGCAGTCATCATGCGAAAGCTTGTTTGCAATGAGCAGTTCTGGATTCAATCATGAACTCGAAATTATCGGGTCTTTTCGAATAGTAAACAAAAAGGGCGACCCGTTGGGCCGCCCTCTTGTTTTTCGGTTGTCCGAAATGATCAGCTGACAATGAGTTCTGCCAGCACGGTTAGGCTCCCGTCACTCGCCGACATGTTCGGCGAGGACAGTCAATCCAGTGTCGGCCACTTCGGCGAAGCCGCCGCGGACCTGGATCTCTTCCGCCTGCGCTCCGGCAGTCTTGAAGACCTGCACCACGCCATCGCGGATGGTCGACATGAAAGGCGCGTGGCCTTCCAGAACGCCGAACTCGCCTTCGGTTCCAGGGACAACCACCATGTGGACATCCTCGGACCGGACCAGTTTCTCCGGCGTGACGAGTTCGAAATGCAGCGCCATCTGGATCAGGCTTCCTCGGCCAGCTTCTTGGCCTTCTCGACCGCCTGGTCGATGCCGCCAACCATGTAGAAGGCCGCTTCGGGCAGGTGGTCATATTCGCCGTCAACCACAGCCTTGAACGACTTCACCGTGTCTTCAAGCTGCACGAACACGCCCGGGATGTTGGTGAACACCTCGGCCACGTGGAACGGCTGCGACAGGAAGCGCTGGATCTTGCGCGCGCGGGCGACGGTCAGCTTATCCTCTTCGGAAAGCTCGTCCATGCCCAGAATGGCGATGATGTCCTGCAGGCTCTTGTACTTCTGCAGCGTTTCCTGAACGCGGCGTGCAGTCTCGTAGTGCTCCTGGCCAACGACGCGCGGTTCGAGAACGCGCGAAGTCGAGTCGAGCGGATCGACCGCCGGGTAGATGCCCAGCTCGGAAATCGCGCGGCTCAGCGTAGTGGTCGCGTCCAAGTGAGCAAACGAGGTTGCAGGGGCAGGGTCGGTAAGGTCATCGGCCGGAACGTAAATTGCCTGCACCGAGGTAATCGAGCCCTTGGTGGTCGAGGTAATGCGTTCCTGAAGGTTGCCCATGTCGGTCGCGAGGGTCGGCTGATAGCCCACCGCCGAAGGAATACGGCCGAGCAGTGCCGACACTTCCGAACCCGCCTGGGTGAAACGGAAGATGTTGTCGACGAAGAACAGCACGTCCTGGCCTTCCTGATCGCGGAAATATTCCGCCATGGTCAGGCCCGAAAGAGCGACGCGGGCACGTGCGCCCGGAGGCTCGTTCATCTGGCCGAACACCAGAGCAACCTTCGAACCTTCGCTGGTGGCGTTGCCATCGGCGTCCTTGGCGATAACGCCTGCGTCGAGGAACTCGTGATAAAGGTCGTTACCTTCGCGGGTACGTTCACCCACACCGGCGAAGACGGACACGCCGCCGTGACCCTTCGCGATGTTGTTGATGAGCTCCTGGATCAGCACGGTCTTGCCCACGCCGGCACCGCCGAACAGGCCGATCTTGCCGCCCTTGGCGTAGGGCGCGAGAAGGTCGATCACCTTGATGCCGGTAACCAGAATGGCCGCCTCGGTCGACTGGTCGATGAACTCGGGCGCTTCCGCGTGGATCGGAGCGGTCTGTTCGGCACCGATCGGGCCGCGTTCGTCGATCGCTTCGCCAACCACGTTCATGATGCGGCCCAGCGTTTTGGGGCCGACCGGCACGGAGATCTGCGCGCCTGTGTTGACCACTTCCTGGCCGCGGGTAAGACCCTCGGTAGCGTCCATCGCGATGGTGCGGACGGTGTTCTCGCCAAGGTGCTGTGCAACTTCAAGAACCAGCGTCTGTTCGCCGTTCTTGGTCTCCAGCGCAGTGAGAATCGCCGGCAGCTCACCAGGGAACTGCACGTCGACGACAGCGCCGATTACCTGGGCGATAGTGCCGTTGGTGGTTTGATTGAGTACGGGTGCGGTGGCCATTTCTATGTCCTGCCTTGCTCAGAAATTATGCGCCGGCTGCGCAAACTGTTTCGGAATCTTTCAGCGCCCATTCGCCGTCCTCGGGCGTCAGGGTTGCCTTGTTGCGGAGATATTCGTCGTCGCCCAGGCCGTATTCGCAAATCACATCGTCCGAGCCGATTCCGGCGCGTTTGCAGACTGCGGTGTTGACCGGCTTGGCCTCAGGGCAGGCTGCGCCGTGCAGTTCCGTGAAGAGCGCCTGGTCCGGGGCGGCCATCGTCTCGATCGGCTCCGGCGTTGCGGTTTCGGCCGGCGTCGGTTCTGCTGCCTGCTCTTCATTGCAAGCGGCAAGTGCCAGGATCGGGAGGAGGGAAAGGGCAAGTTTTTTCACGATACAATCCGTTTCGTTAGAGCGCTTCGGCACCGGCGATGATTTCGATCAGCTCGGTGGTGATCGCGGCCTGGCGGCTGCGGTTATATTGGATAGTCAGCTTGTTGATCAGGTCGCCTGCGTTGCGCGTGGCGTTGTCCATAGCCGTCATCGATGCGCCCTGTTCGGAAGCCTCACGCTCAAGGAGCGAACCGAACAGCTGCGTTTTAACGTAGCGCGGCAGCAATTCCTCGAGGATTTCCTCTTCACCCGGCTCGTACTCGACCACGGCATCACCGCCAGCGGCGTCGTCTGGCGTGGGGACGGGGATCAGCTGGACGGTGGTGGGTTCCTGCGCCAGCGCCGACTGGAAGGTCGGGTAGATCAGATGTGCCACATCGTATTTGCCGTCGTCGAACATTTCGATCAGTTCGGCGGCGATTGCATCGGCTTCCTCGAAACCCGGCGTCTTCACCGTGCTGGTATCGAAGTGCTTGACGATGCGGTCGGCATGGTCGCGCTTGATCGGGGCGCGGCCCTTCCGTCCAACGAGGTAGAACTCGACTGTCTTGCCTGCATCGATCAGCTTCTTGGCCTGCGCCTTGGCTTCCTTCACGATGTTGGCGTTGAGACCGCCGCACAGGCCCTTGTCGGTGTTGACCACCACGATCAGGTTGCGCTGACTGGCACCGGAGCCCGCCAGCAGCTTGGGCGCGCTGTCGCTCTTGCCGACTTTCGCGGCGATCGAGGTCATCACGCCTGCGAGCCGTTCGGCATAGGGGCGCGCGGCTTCGGCGGCCGACTGCGCACGGCGCAACTTGGCCGCTGCGACCATCTGCTTGGCCTTGGTGATCTTCTGGGTCGATTTGACCGAGTTGATCCGGCCCTTGAGTTCTTTAAGCGAGGCCATTTCGGCTCCCTAGGTTTCTCTCAGGCTCAGGCGAACTGCTTGGCGAAGCTGTCAAGCGCGGCTTTGGTCTTCTCAGCCGCATCACCTTCGAACTTCGTCGACTCACGGATTTCCTTGAGCACATCCGCGTGTTCCGAACGCATGTAAGCGAGCATCTGTTCCTCATACTCGGTCACGCGGTCGGTCGGGATATCGTCAAGGTAGCCATTCGTGCCGGCAAAGATCGACACGGTCTGCTCTTCGAACGGGAGCGGGCTGAACTGCGGCTGTTTGAGCAGCTCGGTCAGGCGCGCACCGCGGTTAAGCAGTTTCTGCGTAGCGGCGTCGAGGTCAGAGCCGAACTGAGCGAAGGCCGCCATTTCGCGGTACTGCGCCAGCTCCAGCTTGATCGAGCCCGAGACCTTCTTCATCGCCTTGGTCTGGGCGGCACCGCCCACACGCGACACCGACAGGCCGACGTTAATCGCCGGACGGACGCCCTGATAGAAGAGGTCGGTTTCAAGGAAGATCTGGCCATCGGTGATCGAGATCACGTTGGTCGGAATATAGGCCGAAACGTCACCGGCCTGGGTTTCGATGACGGGCAGGGCGGTCAGAGAGCCGCCGCCATTGTCGTCATTCATCTTCGCCGCGCGCTCCAGCAGGCGGCTATGAAGATAGAATACGTCGCCCGGATAGGCTTCGCGGCCCGGCGGACGACGCAGCAGCAGCGACATCTGGCGGTATGCGACGGCCTGCTTGGAAAGGTCGTCATAAACGATCACGGCGTGCATGCCGTTGTCGCGGAAGAACTCGCCCATCGCGCAGCCGGTGTAGGGTGCGAGATATTGCAGAGGCGCAGGCTCAGAAGCGGTTGCAGCGACCACGATCGAGTATTCCATCGCGCCGTTTTCTTCGAGCTGGCGGACGATCTGCGCCACGGTCGAGCGCTTCTGGCCGACGGCGACGTAAATGCAATAGAGCTTCTTCGATTCGTCGTCCGAAGCGTTGATTTCCTTCTGGTTGATGAAGGTATCGATCGCAACGGCGGTCTTGCCGGTCTGACGGTCTCCGATGATCAGCTCGCGCTGGCCGCGGCCGACTGGCACCAGCGCGTCAAGCGCCTTGAGGCCGGTCTGCACCGGTTCGTGCACCGATTTGCGCGGGATGATGCCCGGCGCCTTCACTTCGACGCGGCTGCGCTCGGTCGTGTCGATCGGGCCTTTGCCGTCGATCGGGTTGCCCAGCGCGTCCACCACGCGGCCCAGCAGGCCCTTGCCGACCGGCACGTCCACGATGGTGCCGGTACGCTTTACGCTGTCGCCTTCCTTGATCTCGGCATCGGAGCCGAAGATCACGACGCCGACATTGTCGGCCTCGAGGTTCAGCGCCATGCCCTGAACGCCATTGGCAAACTCGACCATTTCGCCGGCCTGCACCTTGTCGAGACCGTGGATGCGGGCAATACCGTCACCCACCGAGAGGACAGAGCCGACTTCGCTGACTTCGGCTTCTGTACCGAAGCTGGCGATCTGGTCCTTGATGACCTTGGAGATTTCTGCGGCGCGGATTTCCATTTTCAGCCTTTCATCGAATCTTCGGGCATACGGGCCTTCAGCCCTTCATCGCCGTAGCGAGGGAATTGAGACGGGTGCGGATCGAGCCATCAATACGCTGCGATCCAATGGTGACGACGAGGCCGCCCAGAAGGTCCGGGTCGACGCTCGGCTTGATCTTTACGGTGCGGCCCTGGCGCGCGGTCAGCTTGTCCTTGAGCGTGGCAAGCTGCTCTTCGCTGAGCGGGTGGGCGCTAGTGACTTCGGCGGTCACTTCGCCGCGCTGGGCGGCGGCGATCGCCTGGAAGGCGCGGATCATGTCGGGCAGGGCGGAGAGGCGGCGATTGGCGGCCAGCACGCCCAGGAAATTGCGGGTCAATTCGGACAGACCAAGATGTTCGGCCACTCCCGCGACGGCGGCACCTTGCGATGCGCGGCTCAGTTCGGGGTTGGTGGTGACTCCACGCAGGTCTTCCGAATCGGAAAGCGCGGACGAAAGCATGTCGAGGTCCGACTCGACCGCGGTCACTGTGCCATTCTCGGCTGCCAGCTCGAACAGAGCAGAAGCGTATCGCCCTGCAAGGCTAGCCTGTATACCGGCGGAAATATCCACGCGCTTGAGGTCCTCTTGGATCCGGAAAATAACGATGCATCGCTTTGCAACTTACGGGTTGCGGCAAGGCACCCCGGCAAAGCTGGCGCGCGCCTAGCACCACCCCTTCGCAAGTGCAACCCGATTGGGGGGGATTCTATGGGGTCATTATACCTATGGCCAAACTTGACGTTCAGTCCTGCCCGCCTGAACCGCGCTTTTCCCTTGGCTGGCAGCTATAGACCAGCCGCTCGTTGGGGTGGGCAGGCAGCATCGAGAGGACGCTTTGCTGCTGTTCGCCCAACTGGCGCGCAGCTTCAGTCACGCCGCATTTCGGCGGTTCGTAACCGGCCCGCGCCTCCCGAGCCTTCTCCATATCGCTGCGGCCCAGCAAATAGCGGTCGGTGCGGAAGGTGCGCGTTTGCGGATCATAGGTGTTGACCGAGACCGCGGCTTCATCATCCGGCACGAACACCCGGCTCCATTCGCCGCTGGCAAAACCATATTGCGTGCGGCCATTGACGCAGCCATCGGCGGCCCAGTCAAACTCGACGTCATCAGTCTTGGCGCCGGTTATGCGGCTGCGTTCGGGCACTATGGTGCATAACAAGGTGCCTTCGCTGGCCTGCGAGCTTGAAGGCGTTTCATCGCCATCGTTCCCGTCCAGCGCAGCGGCTACCCGCTCGTCAATCTCTTCAAGGCCCGGGCGCGACAGCCAAACACCGACAGCGCCGATCGCTGCGAGCGCGGCCAGCCCGCCGGTAATCATGGCGCGCCGGTCGCCGCCTTCTTCCCTCTTCCGCTCCTGAACCGCGATATAGGCAGAGCCAATCGACAGCATCATGAGAATCAGCGCCACGGCCATGGCATTCTCGCGCTCGTCGAGAACTTCGAGTTGCGCTTCGAGCTGCGCACGGTTGCGTTTGTCACGCAGTTCCGCGTCGCGCGCCTCCAGCCTTGCGCGCGCATCGGCCCGTTGCTGCTCCAGCCGTGCACGCTCTGCCGCGTCGAGATCGTCGATACTGCGGCATGGCAGGGCATTGGTGCGTGCCTCGATTTCATTATCGCGCAGGAAGGGCAGCAGCTCGCGCGTGGATACTGCGAAATAGAATTCGGCATCAGAACCGTCCGAATCCGCGCCGAAGCTGTTCACGCCGATGACGCGTCCACAACCGTCCAGCAGTGGCCCGCCGGAGTTTCCGCGCGCAATAGGTGCGGTATGGAGAATGGTGTCGAACTGGCGGCTGGGGCGTGCTCCTGACAGAAAGCCGCGGCTCTTTACCGGGGGCTGCGAGCGGAAGATATCGCCGATATCCAGCCCTTGCGCGCGGTCGACATTCATCGGGTACCCGACAGCTGAAACCTCGCCCAGGTCGCTCGCGGGGGTGCCGGCCACGGTCAGGGGCGGCAGGCGCAGGCTGCCTTCGGTGACTTCGACCAGAGCCAGATCGTTGCGCGGGTTGACGGAGACGGGGCGGGCATAGGCCGCTTCCTCGCCTTCGGAGGGCACGATGCCGATCCGCAAGGTGTCGTCTTGCAATGCTTCGCGGATGACATGGGCATTGGTGACGATCGTCGTTGGCGTGATGGCAAAGCCGCTCCCGTGACTGATCGGATAGACCTCCTGACCATCGGTGCCGATTATCACGACCCGCACGACTCCGCGCGCTGCCGCGTCGATATCGGCCGGATCGGCATGGGCCAGGCTGGGTAGTGCGAGCGAAAAAAGCAGCGCAATAAAGGCGAAGAGACGTGTCATGGCCGCGTGTTTGACGGGCAAATGGTTTGATCGCAAGCTTCGGGATGCGGCGAATGGGGCATTAACTTAGAGACTTCAGGCATGACGCTTGGAGACAGATCATGACCTATCGCATTCGCGGGCTCGAGCCCGGACAATTCGCACAATATTTCACGCTGGACGAAACCGGCTTGCGCGAACATCTGGCAGAGCGGCACATTGCAAGTGCAGAAGGCCGCTATCCCTGTCGTGTCAGCCTGCAGGATGCGGATCCAGGGGACAATCTGATTCTCCTCCACTACGAGAATCACTCGGCGCCAACTCCCTATCGCAACGCCTTCGCCATCTACGTGCGCGCAGAAGCAAGGGAGGCGGCGGAGTTCATCGACGAATTGCCGCCCGTCTTGCGGGGAAGGCCAATTTCCTTGCGAGCCTTTGACCATTCGGGGCGTCTGTGTGGAGCCGTGCTGGCCCTGGCAGACGATGTCGATGCGCAGGCACGCCAATTGTTCAGGGATGAAGCCATCGCCTATATCGATGCGCATAATGCGGCTTACGGCTGTTTCGCAGCCCGCATGGAGAGGTATAGCGGAGGTCGCGATGACCGATAGCATCAACACCGAAGCGGCGTGGGCAGCGGTAAAGCGGCGCGACCGTTCGTTCGACGGACGCTTCGTCACCGGCGTGCTCACCACCGGCATCTATTGCCGCCCAAGCTGCGCTGCGCGCCATCCTTCCCGCGAAAACGTGCGCTTCTTCGCCACCGGGTCCGAAGCGCGAGCAGCGGGGCTGAGGGCGTGCAAGCGTTGCCTGCCGGACGATGTGGGGCGCGACGAGAAAGCGGTTCTGTCAGCGATCGAGGAAATCAAATCGTCCGAAGGCAAGCCCACGCTTGACGAATTGGCGGACATCACGGGCTATTCGCCAACGCATTTCCAGCGCGTATTCAAACGTGCGACGGGCCTTTCGCCTGCTGCCTATGCGCGTGCGCTGCGCGAGGAGCGGGTGAAGGATGCACTCAGCAGCAGCGCCAGCGTGACCGAGGCAATCTATGATTCGGGCTTCGAAAGCGCCTCGCGCTTCTACGATACGATGGAAGGGAAGCTGGGAATGAGCGCTTCGGCCTGGAAGAACGGCGGCAAGGGCGTGACGATCCAATGGGCGGTGGTCGAAACGACGCTGGGCCGGATGCTGGTGGCTGCAAGCAATAAAGGAGTATGCCGGCTTTCCTTCGACGAAGGCGAGGACGAACTGCGCAACCGCTTCCCCAACGCGGAACTGGCCGAAGGTGGCGGGGAGTTTGCCGCTCTGCTGAAGCGCGTCATCGATGCGGTCGAGCGGCCGGGCACAGGACGGGACATCCCGCTCGATGTGCAGGGCACCGCCTTTCAGCAGGCTGTGTGGCAGGCGCTGCGCGAGATTCCGCCGGGTGAAACGCGCAGCTATGCCGAAATCGCTGCAGCAGTGGGCAGGCCCAGGGCGGTGCGCGCAGCAGGCAGCGCGAATGGCGCGAACAATGTCGCCGTGCTGATCCCCTGCCACCGCGTGATCCGCACCGATGGCTCGCTTGGCGGCTATGCCTATGGCCTCAGGATCAAGGAAGAATTGCTGAAGCGCGAGCAAGGGAAGTGAGCGTGGGCTAGCGGCAGGGACGCGAAGCTTCCCAACCCCCGCAAGCTGCTTGCCACGCCACCCATAGCCCCCTGCCACCTTGCAATTTTTTTACATTCGACTATATGGAAATTGCCTGACGTCGCCTGCGACGGAATTTGATTACCGCGAAAGCGGTCCCCTTTTCCCTTTCATGCTGCTTGGCTCCGCCCCGGGAAACGCCCGTGTGCGGAAGGTTTTTCGCATGCAAGGATCTGGTTTGGCGAAAGAAGAGCTCATTACGATGGAAGGCGAGATCAACGAGATCCTGCCTGACGGACGCTTTGGCGTTACACTTGATAATGAGCATCGGATTATCGCTTACACGGCAGGAAAAATGCGCCGTTTCCGGATCCGCTCGGTCGTTGGAGACCGCGTGCACGTTGAATTGACGCCTTACGATCTGACCAAAGGCCGGATCGTCTTCCGCGAGCGAACGCCCGGGCAAGGACCCGGAGGAGGTCGCAAGCGTGGTTTCAGGCGCTAACTCAGTTTTGATGAGGCAGCCGAGATGCTGCCAACAAGGATATAATGATTCACAGTTTTTCCGGCGCAAATACGCGCCGTTCCACCAGCCCGGGCATGAGCAAGGGCAATCAGGGGCACAGCGGAGGCCAATCAGACCTTCACGCCCTCCTGTCGAACCTGGAGCTGCGGCAACTCGTCGCGGCGATGGTCGACTGAGGAAAGACAAGACAAGCGGCCGTGCTCCCGGCATTTCCGCGATAGACCGGAGACCGCAGATGGACCTCAACAGGGAATATGCCGCGCACCAGCAGGCACTGATGTCCGCAGAGGTGGCGCATAGCGATTCCGATCGCCGCGCCTGTCTCGCGCGGGCTTCCGATATTGCAGCACGCATCGGCGCATTCCAGCGCCGCCTGGGTGCCGCCGCCGCATGTGCCTGGAGCGCATCGCAACTCGCAACAACCGCCAGCGCTTGAACAGACAAGACAGACAAGCGCTGGCGCCACAAAATGCTCTCGTTGGATTACGACGGGTTTCGACGAATTGGCTACGGATCGGGAACGGCAACGCTCCAGGTCTACGAGACGACGACTTCCTTTCAATTGACGACTTGACGCACGACCCGGTTCGCAATCTCGCAACCGGAACAATCCGTTTCTTGAAAGGAAACGCAAATGGCTATTGGTACTGTTAAATTCTTCAATGAAGACAAAGGTTATGGCTTCATCCAGCCCGATGATGGCTCGGCAGACAGCTTCGTGCATATCTCTGCCGTCCAGGCTGCGGGCATGACCACGCTCAACAAGGAACAGCGGCTGAACTATGAGGTCGAGGTAGGCCGCAATGGCAAGGCCAGCGCCGTCAACCTGAGCAACGCCGACTAGGCACAATATCCCCGGTTGCCGATCTGAAAGGCAGCCGGGGAAATCGCCGCATGGCCTTCCATAAAATGCCGAGAGAAACTCATGGCACTATCATATGATTTCCTCATCACCCGTGCCGAAGAGGCGGCAAAGGAGGCCGAAACGGCCACACTGGAGAATGTCCGCCTCCGTGCTCTCCGCTCTGAGTCTGTATGGCGCGACATGGCCGATCGGGAGATGAAATCCGCCAAGGAACGCGAACGGGCCCGTCTCGAGCGCGTGAACGAAAAGATGCTGGAGGAGGCCGCAAGGTCTCAGGCCGAAGGCGACATTCCCTGACCGGCGCACATGGGTGACGGCTCGTTTGACGCGGCCTAATCCAGTTTGGGCGGCATTCCCGGTTCTGCTTTGGCCATAGCGCGCTGGTAGGCTTCGCGCTCGCCGATGCGCTGCAGATAGGCCTTGAGATTGGGCATATGGTCGATCGACATGCCGCTCATCGCGCGGCTGGTCGTCAGCTGGAAACCCATCATGATGTCCGCCGTGGTCAGTTGGGCTCCCCCGAAATAGTCGGCTTCGCCCAGCCGGTTTTCGACGATAGCCCAGCCTTTCTTGATCCGGTCGGCAACGAAGGGCGGCATTTCTTCCGCACCAAGGAACTGGCACACCAGCCCCATCATGCCGTTGGTCATGAAAGTGGCATTGGCCCAGTGGTAATAGAACAAATGGTCGGCAAAATCGGGATGGTCCTTTGCCGGGATCAGTCCACGGTCGCCATATCTGGATATGATCCAGTCGATGATCGCACCGCTTTCGCCCAGTACGAAGCCATCATCGGTAATGACGGGGGCGATCCCCATCGGGTGCAGCGCCTTGTATTCGTCGGGCGCGAGCCGGTTGTCTTCGCGCCGGTTGTAGAGCTTGAGATCGTAATCGATCCCCAGTTCCTCGCACAGCCAGACGATGCGTTCGGATTGAGACAGGCGCAGGTGGTGGACTGTCAGCATGGCGCTCGGTTCCTCTCGGATGTTAATCGTCCGGCAGGCAAGCCGGGCATCGCATCAACAATACCCGGCTGCCAGAAAAGTGCCCAGCTATTTTCAAAGTGCGGCAATCGCCTCCTTCGCTTGAGCAAAGCCTTGCTCGATCGCATCTGCGCCGCGACCCGCATTTTCCACGCGAATGAAGGTCACGTCCTCAACTCCAATGAAACCGAGGAAGATCTTGAGCAGCGATTCCTGGTGCTCTGCCGGGCCGCCCGTTTCGTAGGCTCCACCCCGCGACGATGCGATAATGACCTTGCGTCCGCCGGCAAGGCCTTCGGGGCCGTTGGAGGAATAGCGGAAGGTGACACCGGGCACGCCGAGCCGGTCGAGCCATGCCTTGAGCTGGCTGGGTATGCTGAAATTGTACATCGGCGCGCCAATCACGACGATATCCGAAGCGAGAAATTCTTCCAGCACTGCACGTTCTGCCGGGAAAGCCGCAGCGACGGCACCCTCATGCGTTTCGGGCGGGGTGCGGATCGCGGCAGTGGTAACTTCGTCGATATGCGGGAGAGGATCGCTGACAAGATCGCGCGAGACGAGCGACGCGCCGGGGTTGCGGGCCAGCAGGTGCTCGGTGATCTGGCCGGTCAGCTTGCGGCTGATGGACTGATCGCCGGTCGTGGCGCTATCGATTCGAAGGATTTGCATTGAGTGTGCTCCATAGTTACTATTGATAACCTGGAGGCCATATGGATACTGTTTCAACCAAAGCGCAAGAAGGCACTTTTCTGTCCGATAGGAACACGCGTGTGACCATGCATGTGCCGGATCAGCCAAGCTGTCGCGCGGTAAACGACGTACTTTCGCGCATCGGTGACAAGTGGTCGGTGCGGGTGGTGATGAGCCTCGCCCGCAGTACGAAGCGCTTCAACGAATTGCGGCGCGAGATTGACAGCATCTCGCAGCGAATGCTCACGCGCACTCTGCGCGGCCTCGAGCGCGACGGGCTGGTCAGCCGCAAGGTCACGCCCACGGTTCCGCCTCGCGTCGATTATGCGCTCACCGAGTTGGGCGATTCGCTTACCGGCCCGATCGCGGCGCTGGGCAATTGGGCGATGGAGAATATCTACGCGATCGAAGTTGCCCGCGCCGATTTCGACGAAGCGCAGGAGGGCGACTGAAGTTCAAACTACACGAAGCTGTAGGGATCGATATCGACGCCGATGCGCACGCCGGGCGGGAACTCCTGCGTAGCGAGCCAGTCCATGATGATCCGCTGCAGTTCCACGTTGCGGCGGGCGTTGATCAGAAACCGATAGCGATAGCGTCCGCGCAGCAGCGCCAGGGGAGCGGGGGCAGGGCCAAGTATCATCAGATCGTCCGCATGGGGGCGGCTGTCGCCAAGCCGGTTGGCGGCCTGGCGGGCCTCTGCGTTGTCTTCGGATGAAATGATGATCGCGGCCCAGCGGCCGAATGGCGGGGCGCCGGCATGGCGGCGCGCTTCGGTCTCGGCTTCGTAGAAGGCATCGCGATCGCCCTCCGCCAGCGCAGCAATGACCGGCGCTTCCGGGTGCCGGGTCTGGAGTAGCACTTCGCCCGGTTTCGAGCCTCGGCCTGCACGCCCGGCAACCTGTGCGATCTGCTGATAGGTTCGTTCGCCCGCGCGCAAATCGCCGCCCTCGAGGCCCAGGTCCGCATCGACAACGCCAACCAACGTCAATTCCGGGAAGTGAAATCCCTTGGTGACAAGCTGGGTGCCCACGATCACGTCGATTGCGCCATTCTCTGCCTCGGTGATGAATTGCGCCGCCCGCTCAGGTGAATTGAGCGTGTCCGACGTTGCGACCGCGATCCGCGCTTCGGGCAGGATCTCGGCAACCTCGTCGGCAATCCGTTCGACGCCGGGGCCGCAAGCGACAAGGCAATCGGGCTCGCCGCATTCAGGGCAGGTTGCGGGCGGCTCTGTCTCGTGACCGCAGTGATGGCAGGCGAGGCGGCGCGACAGGCGGTGCTCGACCAGCCAGGCGCTGCAATTGGGGCACTGGAAGCGGAAGCCGCAATTGCGGCACAAAGTCAGCGGGGCAAAGCCGCGCCGGTTGAGGAATAGCAGCGATTGCTCGCCCTTGGCCAAACGGTCTTCCAGCGCGGCGACGAGGCGCGGGGCGAGCCAGCGTCCGCGTTCGGGCTGCTCTTCAGTCAGGTTGATACAGTCGATATGCGGCAGTTCTGCTCCACCGAAGCGGCTGGGCAGGTCGAGCTTCTCGTAGATCCCGCTTTCGGCCATCTGCAGGCTTTCGAGCGCAGGCGTGGCGCTGGCGAGCACCACCGGAATGCACTCAAAACGGGCGCGCATGACCGATACGTCACGCGCATTGTAGCGCACTCCGTCATCCTGCTTGAAGCTCACCTCATGTGCTTCGTCGACCACGATCAGGCCCAGATCAGCATAAGGGAGGAACAGTGCGGAGCGTGCGCCGACCACGACCTGCGCGCCGCCATTCTGCGGGCCTTGTGAAATCGCGCGCCAGGCGCGCCGACGCTCGGTCGATTTGAGCGAGCTGTGCCATTGGACCGGAGCGGCACCGAAACGATCCTCAAAGCGCTTGAGGAAGTTCTCGGTCAGCGCGATTTCGGGCAGAAGCACCAGCACCTGCCGGCCCATGCGGATCGTTTCGGCAATCGGCTCGAAATAGGTCTCCGTCTTGCCCGATCCGGTTACGCCATCGAGCAGGAACGGGGCGAATGCGCGCGCCTTCACCGCATCGACCAGCCGGCCCGCCACTTCGCGCTGTTCGGGCGAGAGTTCGGGCACGTCGAAATCGGGATCGGCAGGCTCGAAAGGCCGGTCGATCGCTACAGTGACGGGCTCGATCACGCCCGCGCTGACCAGCCCGCGCAACACGCCTTCGGACACGCCGGACAGCTCCGACAATTCGCGGATCGTCGCCTGCTCGCCTTGCAGCAGGTCAATCGCCTGCAGCCGTTGCGGTGTCATCCGCTCCGGCTCGTCTCCCGTCAGCCGGTATTCGGTCATGGTGGTGGGGCCTGTAAGCGCTCCGCCGCTGGAGATCACCATCCGCGCGACGGAGTTCATCGGCGCGCAATAGTAATCCGCCGTCCATTCGATCAGCCGCCGCAAGGCCGCAGAGAGCGGCGGCACCGGCAGCACTTCGACGATGGCGCGGAGCTTGGCAGCGGGAACCTCTTCGCCCGGTAGCCGGTCAGCCTCCCATACGATCCCCGTGATCTGCCGCGGACCGAGCGGCGCAATCACGACTGCGCCTGGTTCCACCGCCATGCCGTCAGGCACTTTGTAGTCGAGCACCGGCAGGGCCGAGTTGAAAGTAAGGAGGCGTACGCGGTTCATGGCTTTGTCCATATGGCCGCGGGCAGGCATGGATCACAAGCCGCAGCACAGCGATATGAACGTTTAGTGCGGAGGCGGCCTTTGTCGCTCCTAACCTTGGGAGAGTGGCGAGCAGAGGGTGGCCTCACGCGCGCGGCGCGCTATAGCATCAGGGAATCGCAAATCCTGACGCCGGAGCGCAGCAACAATGAAATTCTTCGCCGACACCGCTGAAATCGATGACATCAAGGAACTGGCCGCAACCGGCCTGCTCGATGGCGTCACCACCAACCCCTCGCTGATCCACAAGTCGGGCCGCGACTTCATGGAAGTGACAAAGGAAATCTGCGCCATCGTCGATGGTCCGGTTAGTGCTGAAGTCGTTGCGCTCGATCACGAAACGATGATGAAAGAGGCCGAAGTGCTGCGCAAGCTGGCCGACAATGTCTGCATCAAGGTGCCGCTGACGATCGACGGGCTCAAGACCTGCAAGGCGCTGACGGGCGATGGCACCATGGTCAATGTCACGCTGTGCTTCTCCGCCAATCAGGCGCTGCTCGCGGCCAAGGCTGGCGCGACCTTCGTTTCGCCCTTCGTCGGGCGGCATGACGATAATGGCTTCAACGGGATGGAGCTGATCGAAGACATCCGCCTGATCTACGACAACTACATGTTCGAGACCGAAATCCTCGTCGCATCGGTGCGCCATGCCACGCATGTGCTGGAAGCTGCGCGGATCGGCGCGGACGTGATGACCGCGCCGCCCAAGGTCATCAAGCAGCTTTTCAACCACGTGCTGACAGACAAGGGAATCGAAGGATTCCTGAAGGATTGGGCCGCCTCGGGACAGTCGATCCTCTGATCGCTGGAGCTTGTGATTGGCTGAAGAAACACCCCTCGACAAATTCAAGCACGCACTGACCGGCGCGAGCCGCGCGATTGCGCGCGAGGCCGAGGTGGAAGTGGCGTGGAGTGCGGATGCGCCCTCGCAATCGGGCAAGAACTTTCGCGTCCCGCTGCCATCGCGCAATTTGCCGCCCGAACAGGTTAGCGAGGCGCGCGGCTTTGCTGACAGTTTCGCGCTCCGCCTACGCCATCACAGCGAAGCGCTGCATTCCCGCCATGCGCCGCCCGAACCGATTGCGCGCGCCTGTTACGATGCAATCGAGCAGGCGCGATATGAAGCGCTCGGTTCCAACAATTTCAGCGGGATACGCGAGAATCTTGATGCGGCGGTTGAAATGCGCACCGCCTCCGATCCGATTGCGCGGGCACAGAACGAGAGCGAGGTTCCGCTGCAGACCGCACTCTCGCTGATCGTGCGCGAGAAGCTGACCGGCCAGCCGATCCCCGAACGCGCGCAGGTCGGCGTCGAGATGGTGCGCGAGTTTATCGAACAGCGCGCGAGCGCAGATTTTGACGCACTGGCGCTGTCGATCGACGATCAGGCAGCATTCCAGTCGCTCAGCCTCGACATGCTCCAGCATCTCGACCTTACTCAGCCGACCGACGTCCCCGACGAAGGCGAAAACGAGCAGGGCGACGAAGAAGACGGCCAGGACGAACAGCAGGGCGAAGACGAGCAGGACCAGAACCAGGGCGATCCGCAATCCTCCGAAATGGCCGGCGAAATGTCCGAAGGCGATTCGGACGGTGACAGCGAAACCGAGATGTCCTCCGACGAGGAGATGGCGGAAGGCGAGGCTGGGGAAGAGGGCGAGGAAGGCATGATGCCGGTCCGGCCCAACCGCCCCACCGGCGAGATTCCCGATGGCCTCGATTACAAGGTCTATACAACGCGCTTCGACGAGGAAGTCCCGGCGGACGAACTTTGCGATGCCGAGGAGCTTGACCGGCTCCGTGCCTATCTCGACAGCCAGCTGACGGGGCTGCAGGGCATTGTCACGCGGCTCGCAAACCGGCTTCAGCGGCGGTTGATGGCGCAGCAGAACCGCAGCTGGGATTTCGACCAGGAAGACGGGATCGTCGATGCCTCGCGCCTGCCGCGTGTCATCATCTCGCCCGGCACTGCGCTCGCCTACAAGACCGAACGCGATATCGAGTTTCGCGACACGATTGTCACGCTGTTGATCGACAATTCCGGTTCCATGCGTGGGCGCCCGATCAGCATCGCCGCGATCAGCGCGGATATCCTTGCGCGGACGCTGGAACGTTGCGGCGTCAAGACCGAGATCCTGGGCTTTACCACGCGCGCATGGAAGGGCGGGCAGAGCCGTGAGGCATGGCTGGCGGATGGCAAACCGCCTGAGCCGGGCCGCCTCAACGATCTGCGGCACATCATTTACAAACAGGCCGACGAGCCGTGGCGCCGTGCGCGCCGCAATCTCGGCCTGATGATGCGCGAAGGGCTGCTCAAGGAGAATATCGACGGCGAAGCGCTGATGTGGGCGCATAACCGGCTGATCGGGCGGCGCGAGGATCGCCGTATCATGATGGTGATTTCAGACGGTGCGCCGGTCGACGATTCGACGCTCAGCGTGAACAGCGCGGGCTATCTCGAAAGCCATCTGCGCAAGGTGATCGAATGGATCGAGAAGGCTTCGCCGGTCCAGCTGGTTGCCATCGGCATCGGGCACGATGTGACGCGCTATTACAGGCGCGCAGTAACGATCATGGATGTCGAGCAGCTCGGCGGCACGATCATCGAACAGCTCGCCGAACTGTTTGAGGATGAGCGACGACGGTGAAACTCGGCGGGGACTAGCGACTCATTGCTGGATCATACTTCGTATGATAAAGTATGCGTATGAGCAGACTTGAACGCATCACCATCACCATGCCCGAGGAAATGGCCGCCAAATTGCGGGCCGCCGTCGAGCGCGGCGAATATGCCACCACCAGCGAAGTCGTGCGCGAGGCGCTGCGCGACTGGAGCGATGAGCAGGAGCGGCGTGCCGATGCGGTTGAGCGCGTGAAGCAGATGGTTGAGGAGGCCGAAGCGGGCCCATCCTATCCCGCCGAACAGGTGTTCGCCGAAATTCGCCAATTTGTTGCCGAGCAAGCGGCCAAATATCGCGCTGAAAACCAGTAAGCATGATTGAGATCAAGCAGCAAGCGGTCGAGGACCTGCGCAATATCGGTGACTATATTGCGCGCGACAATCCCGACCGTGCGGAAAGTTTCGTTGCCGAATTGCTTGAGCGCATCGCTTGGGTCGGCGCCAATCCGCGACTTTATCCCATTCGTGTCCAGTGGCGAACCGGCCTCCGGATTGCGAACCACGGAAATTACAGGATCCTCTACCGGACTGGTGATGATCTCGTCGTTTTCCTGAGAATAGTGCATAGCTCGCGTGATCTTGAATCCATTGTGGATGCATTTGAATGAACGTCACCGAAGCCGTCCTGTCCCGCCGTTCGATCCGCGCATTCCTTGACCAGCCGGTCGAACGCGAAACGCTCATCCGCGTGTTGGAGAAAGCCCAGCGCGCGCCTTCAGGCGGCAACGTCCAGCCGTGGAATGCAGAAATGCTGACAGGCGATCCGCTCGCCCGCCTCTTCGAGGAAGTGGGCAAGGAAGTACCCAAATGGCGCGAGGGCATGACGCCCGAATACGAGATCTATCCGCAGGGGCTGGACGGCGCCTATGAGGAACGGCGCGTCGCCGTGGGCGAGGCGATGTACACCGCCATGGGGATTGAGCGCAGCGACCGGGCAAAGCGCCTGGCATGGTTTGCCAACAACTATCGCGCGTTCGGCGCACCGGTGCTGATGCTGGTCCATACGCCGCGCTATATGGGGCCGCCGCAATGGTCCGATGTCGGCATGTGGTTGCAGACGGTCATGCTGCTGCTGCGCGAGGAAGGCCTCGACAGCTGCGCGCAGGAAGCATGGTCGGCATTCGGCGAGCCGGTGCGCAGGGTCGCCAACATTCCCGAGGACCACATCTTCTTCTGCGGCCTCGCAATCGGCTATCGCGATCCGGATGCGCCCGTGAACTGTTTTGAGGTTAACAGGGCCGGAATCGACGAAGCGATCACCTGGAATGGATTCACCGACTAGGATCGAACCTTTCTGGCTCGGGTTGGGGAATGATGAGGTTAATTTGCTTTCGGTTCGGCCTTCCAACCTTTAGGGTGGATGCTAGAGACCGAAAGGTTGCTGGGTCGCACAGCCGTATAAGCCACTGATTCTGGTGGGACGCATCTGAAGCGGGGAGGCGTGCGTGCGACAAAGAATTCTGTGTTCACTGGTCATGAGTGCCATTGTGGTCTCGACCGTACCGGCGGGTTTTGCGCAGGATCGCCAGGTCCTGCAACGTGACAGCTTCCCGATCGGCGATTCGGATGGGGCCCTCTGCCAGGTCCAGGATCGCAGCATTGGCAATCCAGCGCGCCAAGGCATGTTCGACCGCCGCTGGGCGGTTGTGTGCCGTGACAGCGCCCGGCCCGTCGCGACACTCTACGCCTTTCGTGGTTTCGAAGGCGATCCCGTTGACCTGATTGCCCCCTATCGCCGCGAGAAGGTGGACTGTGGCGGTGCAGAGCAGGTCCGGCAATGCACGGTGGCGGGCACGACTCTGCCTTGGACGGTGCTGCGCGAGAGCGGCGATGGCTACAGCTACATTGCCGAAGGCTTTTCAGCCTATGACGACGCGATCAGGTTGGCGCTGCGTTCAGTCCGCGAAAATGCCATTGCCAGCGGGCGGATCGATATCGCCACGACATCAATCACCGATCCTTTCGCCTTTGCCCGGATCCAGGCCGAAACACTGCAGCCGGAACAGGCGCTGGCAGAGGGATATCGCCGCAATCTGGGCGGCGACTACGCCGAAGCCTCGGCCTATTTCGAAACCTTGCAGCAGCGGCTCGAAGGCGATCAGGAAAGCGGCATCAACCCCGGCGAATTCTTGGTCAATCGCGCGCTGCAGAAATCCAACCTGAAGGATTTTGCGGAGGCCGATCGCCTGTTCATCGAGGCCGAGCCTCTGACCGCCGGTGATCCGGTTGCCGAAAGGCTGCAGCGCAATTTCGAAGCGATCCATCTTATCAACCAGGGCTATGTCGAAGATGCACTGGAGCGCGCGCGCCGCCCCTTGAGCCAGGGATTGCAAGGCGCATTGGACGAGGAACCAGACATCGCCATCACGCGCCCACTTGCGGCGCGGCTAAATGCTGACGATGACACGGGGCGTCTGCTCGGCTTCGTCGACGAGCTTTCGCTCACGCCTGACGAGCGGGCAGAGATCATCGATGCTCAGGGCCTGCAATTGCAGGGTACGGCATTGCGCATTCTGGGGCAGCGTGAAGAGGCGCGCCGCGCTCTTATCCAGGGCTATAACCGTGCAGTCGCGGTGCGTGACGGACGGGTGGTCACGATCGTGCGTCTGCGCGCGCAGGTGCTGGGCGAACTGGCCGTACTGGCGGAAGCGGAAGGCGACATTGGCAAGGCAGAAAGCTATCTACGCTATGCCATCGACATCCTTGAAACCCGCTATCCTGAACGGCGCGCAGTAAGCGGGGCCAAAGCACGGCTTGCGGCAATGCTGCTGCGCAATGGCCGGGAAGAGGAATCGCTCGCGCTTTATCGGGATGTTGTCGACGGATCGCTGGGCAAGCGCGATGCCGCGACTGGCTTTGCCAACCAGCTCGTTCCCTATTTCCGCCATCTGGCTCCACGGGTTGAGGGCGATCCGGGCGTAGCTGCGGATTTCTTCAAGGCGCTGCAGGTGCTCGTTCGCCCGGGCGTGGCCGAAACGCAGGCGATCCTCGCGCGCGAATTGAGCGCGAGTTCCGACGAAGCGGCAAGCCTGTTCCGCCAGTCAACCGATCTTGCGCGTGAAATCGAGCAGGTGCGTATCGCCTGGTCGGCACAAAGCCGTGCTCAAGAAACAGTGCAGGGCAATCAGAGACTTGCAGAAATGGCTGCGCGGCTCGATGAGCTTGAATCGCAGCAATTGCAGACCCAGGCGCGCCTTAGCGATTATCCGCAATATCGCGTGATTGCTCCGCGTGCGCTGTCGCTGCCGGAATTCCGTGCGGCAATGCAGCCCGGGGAAGCATATCTCCGCATGGCGGCGGTCGGCGGAAATGTATTCATGTTCCAGGCCGATCGCGATGGTGCAAAGGCCTATCAGGTCGACCTGCCGGAAAGCGAGCTGGATTACCTCGTCGATGTCATCCGTGGTTCGATTTCAAGTTTCGAAGGCGGGCGCTACGTCACATACCCATTCGATCTCGAGTCTTCACACGCGCTCTACCGCGCACTGATGGAGCCGGTCGCCGGTGAGCTCGCCAATGTGCATCATCTCGTGTTCGAGCCCGATGGTGCGATGCTGCGCCTGCCGCTCGACCTGCTGGTGAGCGACGATGCTTCGGTTGCTCGCTACCAGGCCCGGCAGGAACAAGCAGGTGCGGACCCGTTCGATTTCACAGGCGTGGAATGGTTCGGGCGCGGCCGCGCGATCAGCACCGCCGTTTCCGCGCAAGCCTTCGTCGATGCCCGCAACGTGCCTGGGTCCTCGGCATCACGCGAATATCTCGGGCTTGGCAAGAACCAGCCGGTTGGGGATGGCAGCGGTATCCGCGCGCTGGCGGTGAGCGGCAGCGATCAGTGTGGCTGGAGTGCCGCGACCTGGGACAATCCGATTTCCGATGCCGAATTGATGGCTGCGAGCAAGGTCGTCGGCGCGGGCGAGTCCGAAATCATCACCGGCAGCGCATTCAGCGACGACGCCCTGGAGGCCAAGGCGGACCTCGACCAATTCCGCATCCTCCACTTTGCGACACACGGCCTGGTCACGCCTCCGCAGCCATCCTGCCCCGCGCGGCCTGCCCTGTTGACGTCTTTCGGCGGCGAGCAGTCGGATGGATTGCTTTCATTCGACGAGATTTTCGACCTCAATCTCGATGCGGACCTGATCATCCTGTCCGCTTGCGACACGGCGGGCGGGGCGAGCATCGAAGCGACCCGTGCAGCAGGCGTGGGCAGCGGTGGAGGCACCGCGCTCGACGGGCTGGTACGCAGTTTCGTTGGGGCCGGGGGCCGCGCGGTTCTCGCCAGCCATTGGCCAGCGCCAGACGATTTCAACGCCACTGAGCGATTGATGAGCGAAATGTTCCGCCAGGGCCGCAATCAGACCTTGGGGATGGCGCTCCGCGCTTCGCAAGGCCTGTTGATGGACCAGCCGGATACTTCGCATCCTTACTATTGGGCAGGATTCGCCATCATTGGCGATGCGGCGCGGCCGCTGCTGACCAGCGGCGTACCGGCGATCGCCCAGGCAGACATGGCAGCCCACGCTGTGCAGGGGGCTGAATAATGAAAGGAACGAGCTTGCGATCGACCGGTTTGCACCATGCCCGCCGCGCCTTGGGAGCATCCCTGCTGGTGCTGGCGGCAATGCCTTCATTGGCACAGGCGCAGGTGGCGATTGCGCCAACGCGTGAGGAAATCCAGCGGCAGGAAATCGAGCGTGACCTGCGGGACGATTCGTCACCGCTGGCAGCTACAGATGGGGTGGAGCGCGCGCCGTGTCCGCTAGCCGATCCGCAATTCGCAGAGCTCCGCTTCACAATGGGGGAAGCGAAATTTCCCGGATTGGGGGATCTCGATCCTGCAATGCTCGCACCAGCCTGGCAGGGCTATGCCGGGCGTGAGATTCCTGTCTCGGCGATCTGCGAAATCAGGGATCGCGCGGCGACGATCCTGCGCGATGCAGGCTATCTCGCTGCCGTGCAGGTGCCGGAACAGACAATCACCAGCGGCACCGTAGTCTTCGACGTAGTGCTGGCCCGGCTGGCCTCGGTGCAGGTTCGCGGGGAAGCGGGCAAGGCGAGCGGGCTGTTGCAGCGCTATATCGCCAAGCTTGAAGGCCAAGGCGTGTTCAATGCCAACGAGGCTGAACGCTACTTGTTGCTGGCACGCGATATTCCAGGGCTTAACGTGCGGCTGACGCTGCAACCGATGCCACGCGAGCTGGGTGGAGAGCCTGGCGATGTTGTTGGCGTGTTCGATGTTTCGCGCCAGCCCTTCTACGTCGATGCGAATATCCAGAACTACGGTTCGCGAGCGGTCGGGCGTTTCGGCGGATTGCTGCGCGCGCGGGTCAACAATGTCACCGGCATGGGTGACGAGACGCTGCTGAGCGCTTTTGCCACGGAAGATTTCAAAGAGCAGATTGTCCTGCAATCCGCGCACAGCCTGCATGTCGGGTCTGAAGGGATGACGCTGAACGGCGGCTTCACCTATGCCTGGACCAAGCCAGATGTTCCGGGGCCGAACCTGTTCGAGTCCGAAACGCTGATCGCTTCCGGTTTCGCCAGCTATCCGCTTGTGCGCTCGCAGGCGCGCAATATCACTCTGTCAGGCGGGTTCGAACTGATCGACCAGGCGCTCGACTTTTCCGGCCTTGCCTTGTCGCAGGACAAGTTGCGGATCGCTTTCGTCAAGGCACAGCTCGACAGCATCGATCGTGGCAGCGTGCTGGGACGTGGTGGCTACAGCATCATCGAACCGCGCCGGGCGACCGGAGTTTCGCTGGAGCTGCGCCAGGGGCTGGACATGTTTGGGGCGAGCAAGGGTTGCGGTGCAGGCTTCGTCAATTGCCTGGGCGCCGGCCTGGTGCCGCCTAGCCGTCTCGATGCCGATCCGACCGGGTTCCTGCTGCGCGGCGATGCCTATGCCGAAATCAGGCCGAAGCCGGATTGGGGGCTGCGGTTGCGCGGCAGGTTCCAGTATTCGCCTGATCCGCTGCTCAACTTCGAACAGTTTTCCGGCGGCAATTACACGATCGGGCGCGGCTACGATCCGGGCGCAATGATCGGTGACAGCGGGGTGGGCATTCAGCTCGAGGCGTTCCAGGGCTCGCTGGTGCCGAAGACGCCTGACGGGATTGCCGTGCAGCCCTTCATATTCGGCGATTACGCCGGAGCGTGGACCCATAATCTGGCCGATGACTATGCCGAAATCTTCTCGGTAGGTGGCGGACTGCGTTCGACAATCGGGCGGCAGGCGGTGCTCGACCTGACCGGGGCTGTTCCACTCAAACGACCGCCACTGGCGGCCAGCAAGGGCGATTTCCGCGTGTTGATGTCGCTCACCGTGCAACTGGCACCCTGGTACAAATGACGGAGCGGGAGGCAAGAATGACGGCAACCAATCCGATCCACACCGCAGGCGCTTCCAAGAGACGCAAGGCATGGCTGGGCAGCGGCTCCGCACTGGCAGCCGCCGTGGTAATTGCCGCGATGGCGCCAGGTGACGCATTTGCGCAAAGCGTGTCCGTCGCGCCCCGCGTTGACAACAATGTGGCGGCTCAAGGGGACGTAACCGTGGCACAAGGCACGGTCACGATTACACGCGGCGCGACCAAGGACCAGATCGCAGTCGATTCCTCCGATGCGATCCTGAACTGGACGACTTTCGACACCAACACGCTCGCTACCACCGACAGCTACGTCAATTTCCTGCCCGAAGGGACCGAGCTGGAGTTCGTTGGGCCGGGTGAAGACTACACCGTCCTCAACCGGATATTTCCAACCGCCGATGCGAGTGGGAACTATCGCGGCATTGCCTTTGGCGGGACGGTGACGAGCCTGCTGGGTCCGAGTGCGCCGACGGGCGGCAACATCTGGTTCTACAGCCCCGGCGGCATTCTTGTCGGCCCGAACGCCACCTTCAACGTCGGCGGGTTGCTGCTCTCGACCAGCGACATCGCAGAGATCCCCGGATTCGGTTCGCCGATAAAGTTTACGGGCACCAGCCAGAGCGATTCGAGCATCGCAATCGACGCCGGGGCGACCATCCTTTCGAGCAGCTATGTCGGCATTGTCGCACCGCGCGTGGTCCAGGCGGGTACCGTCGATGCCGATGGATCGATCGCCTATGTCGCAGCCGAACAAGCAACGCTGACAATCAACAACGGCTTGTTCGATATCGCTGTCGAAGTTGGAAGTTCGGATGCGAACGGAGTGGTCCACACCGGCACTTCCACGGGCGATGCTTCGCAGGCGGTGACCGACGTAAACGGCGGTATTCTCGATGCCGATGCACGCGCGATCTACATGGTCGCCGTCCCCAAGAACGATGCGATCACCATGCTCGTCGGTGGCGACATCGGTTATCGTCCGGCTGTGGCGGCTGCGCTGACCGAGAATGGCCAGATCGTGCTGAGCGCCGGGGCCAATGTGTCGAACGAGGGGCTGGTCAACGCGCCAGCCATAGCTTTCGATACAGCCAATGCCGTTGCGGGTGGTTCGATCGAGGTCGGCGGAGCGAACTTCAATTCGTCGACTAAGGTATATGCCAGCGATACGCTTTCGATCCAGCCGGGTGCGGGCGAGTCAGTGGTGTTCGGCAGCGACGCGCGCAACCCCTATGATCTCGACATTGTCAGGGCCGGAAATATCAACTTGAGCGCCGCGCAAGGCGGCGTGTTCAGCGTCGCGGGCGATCTCGTGCTGCGGGCAGGGGTCAGCGATGCGGTGGGCGGGGATATCCAAATCCTTGCAGAAGGCGCTCCGGAAGGTTCGCTCCTGGAAGCGGGCGTTATCAAGATTGGCGGCGATCTGACGCTCGACACCAGCGCCCTGGGGTTGGATGTACCCGGTCCCGAAGCCGACGCGACGGCTGGCTCCGTTTCGGTTGAAATCGGTGCAAACGCATCGCTGACGGTTGGCGGAAACCTGCAAATCGATACCAGCGCGCAAGGCGGCGTGTTCGGCGCGGGAACCGCGGGCGCAGTTTCCTTCGTGGTCTCGGATGGAATCTTCAACGCGGGCGACCTCAGAATTTCCAGCGACGGCATTGGCGGTGGAGCGGGGGGTTTTGAAGGTGCCGGCCTGTTCGCCGTGGCCCTGGTGGCGGAAACGACACCGGCTGCTTCTGGCGGTACCGGCATAGGCGGCGATATCACCTTCGATTTCAGCAGCGGCACGGTCTCACTCACAAGTCTGACGGTTAGCGCCAACGGCATCGGCGCAGATGGTGCTTTCGGCGATTCCTTCTTTGGTACTTCTGGCGGCCAGGGTGGTGACGGGATCGGGGGAAGTGCGACGTTCAATGCCAGCGGCGGGACGCTTTCCGTGTCCGGAACGCTTGCGGTGACTGCCGACGGAATAGCCGGCAGCGGCGGCAGCGGATTCGGCTCGATGGGCGGTGACGGAGGCAACGGTACAGGCGGCTCTGCGGCGTTCAATCTCGACGGAACGGCTACTATCGATGCCGCCGCGATCCTGGTCAGCGCAAACGGCACAGGCGGACTTGGCGGCACTTCATTCGACAACAGCCTCCTCCCTGACGCTGGCGGCGGTGCAGGCGGTGACGGGCAGGGCGGCAGCGCAACCTACAACGAGATTGCAGGTACCATCGAGTTCGGATCGCTGACTGTGCAGGCTGCGGGCACCGGCGGGGCTGGTGGTGACAGCCTGGGCGCGGGACCGGGGCAAGCGCAGGGCGCGGGAGGTGCAGGTGGAGCTGGCACTGGCGGAATGGCGCAAGCGATCCTCATGCTCGATGACGCCATCGGTAGTGACTATGTGATCGATGCCACTGGCACCGGCGGACAGGGCGGATCGGGCGACGCGCCGGGAGCGGGCGGCAGCGCGACCGGCGGCAATGCAGGCCTTGTCCTCGACGACGCTCTCGTGGACGCGAATTTCATTGCGATCCTGGCAACTGCTGACGGTGGCCTCGCCGGAGCTTCGGACGGGCCCTCAGGTGCGGCCGCGCCGGGCGGCAGTGCTATTGGCGGAACTGCCAGCTTCCTGATGAGCGGCCCCAATGCGGGCTTTGCCGTTCCGCCGCCGCTGACCGTTGACGGTTCGGCATCGGGCGGCGTCGGCAGCGCGGGTCGGGCAGGTTCGGCTGTACTGGCTGGCGGTGATGGCGGTACCGGAGGCAGCGCACAGGGCGGATCGGCAGAAATCATTCTCAGCAACGGCGCCGTGCAGACATTTGCGGCCTTCGCCACTGACGTATTTGCGGACGGATTTGGCGGTTCCGGCGGAGTGGGTGGAGACAACTTCCTTGGCGGCATTGCCGGCGATGGAGGCACCGGCGGGGCAGCCATCGGTGGAACGGTCCTGATCGAAGCGGGAAGCGGCACAGAGATCACGCTGCTCGATGGCGGAGAGTCCTTTTCGCTGGAGGCCAATGGATTCGGCGGCGGCGGCGGATTCGGCGGTAGCCTCGACATGACCAATGGCGGGACCGCAGGAAATGGCGGCGATGGCGGCGCGGGTACTGGCGGCGCGCCAATCCTGAGATCGGTCGGCGGCAATATCATCGCCACTGGAATCTTTGTGGGCGGCGGCGGTTTCGGCGGATTCGCCGGCTTGGGCGGTAGCGACGGCCTGACCATACTTGGCCAGACTGGCAATGGCGGCGATGGCGTGGGTGGTTCACCTTCGCTTCAAGCGCTTGAGGGTAGCCCGGGGCGCCTGACTCTGGGAGATGTTGCGATTGACGCGAGCGGGATCGCGGGCTTCGGAACGGTCATGGGCTCGACCGCTGGCGGGACGATTACACTGGTCGATGCCTCGACCGACCCGGCGGGCCTGATCACCATGGCGTCTTTGTTCGTAACGGCGCCCGGTTCCATCGCTCCGCTTGCCACGCCCAGCCTCACAATTGAGTCCAACAGCGGCCCGATTACCGTAACCGGGAATGTGCAGGCCGATGTCGTCGGCGATATCGCGCTGATCTTTGACGCGGATGGACAGCTTGTGGTGGGCGGTTCGACCACGCTCGATGCGGGTGGAGCCATCACCGTTATCCATACCAACAATGGTGCCGCAACGATTTCGCTTGATAGCGCGGGCAATATCCTTGCCAACGCAGGCACGGATATCGATGCGCAGCCGGGTTCGATCCTTTCCGGCAATGAAGTGTTCCTGGGTGCCGTGAGCGACATCTCTGTCGATGATGTGCGGGCTATCCCCAATCTGGTGATCCAGGCAGGCGGCGATGTGTTCGTCCGCGATGCTGTGGCCGTGGGGCCGCAAGGTGCCGCGAACTTCGCTGGGATCTTCATCGACGCAGGTTATTCGAACCCTTCGGGACTGCCGATCTACGATCCATCCGCCCTCGCACAGATTACCGGAACGGTGGCATCCTATGATGACATCACCATCAATTCGGGCGGCAATGCGGTGTTCGTTTCCGGTTCTTCGGTCCTGGCCGATAACCGGCTTTCCGTTCATACGGGCGACGACATTATCGTCCATGCGGGGGCATTGCTCTCCAGCGGTCTCAACCCGACCATCCCGTTCGATCCGACCGAGCCCTTTGCTTCGGGTACGCCTCTTGTCCTCAGCGCCGGCGGACTGGTTGGCTCATTGTCCGGTCCCCTGCTGACACCCATTTCGTCGCTTGTGATCGACGGGACGCTCAGTTCCGGTATCTCCGCGACTCTCCTCCTCGGCAATGCGATTGACGGTTCGGGCAGTACGATCACGGCTGGCTGGCTGGCGGCAGACGTCAACGATGCACCTATTGCTGGTGCCGTGCAGGGCGACGATGCTGGCTTGCTTACCGCTCCATGCCTTGAGGGCAATATCTGCCTCGGCAATCTGGCGATTACCAACAGAGCCGAGATCGGTCTCGTGAGCAACAATGACGTGATCGCGCTGTACCTGCCGCAGGGCGCGGTGAGCGCGGATGAGATCGTCATCCTGACTCGCAATGACATTGTGATGGGCGGCGGCGGAATCGCCACCTCTATCGATACCACCAGCCTGTTTGACGTCACCAGCCTCACGGGCAATGTCGACCTCGGAACAGCCACGATCAGCTCGGGCCAGATCCTCATCGGCGCATCGTCTGGCAGCCTGTTGGGCAGTGCAACGCTGGCCGCCACTGGCGATATCGGGATCACCGTGGGGCAGGATATCTTCGCGAGCGCGATCACTGCGGGCGGACAGCTCACCACCGTGGCGGGAGCGGGCGGTGCGCTCGAACCTTCCTATGCAGTGCCCGGCAGCTTTACCGTCGATAGCGTTTCGATTGGTGCAGGCGATCTCAACATTGTGGCCGGTGGGGATATCCTGATCGGGACTGCCGCTGTGCCCGGAACCGATATTGTGCTGACGGCGGGCGGCGATGCTTCGCTCGGCTTCACCGACACCGCCCATGTCGTCGATATTCTGGCGAACAATATTCTCTTCGGGGATCTGACGGCAAGCAGCGATGTCCTGCTGCAAGCGCTGACGGGTTCGGTCACCGGCACAGCCCCCGGTGACATCGACAGCGGCGGGGCGATCAACATCACTGCCGCGACCGATATTCTCGCAAACAACCTCACCGCTGCAGTTGATGCAGGGCTGTTTGCGGGCGGCGATATTGCGGTGACCACGCTCGATACGGGCCTGGGTGTGGCATCCAACGCCGGCGGCAGTTTCACTGCGGTCAATGTGCTGGCCGATCCCACGCTTGCGAGCTTCGTCTCGATCGACGCGGTGAACGGCATAGATATCGGCACTCTGCGCACTTTAGATGCGAGCCTGTCTTCGACCGGCGGCCCGGTTGCAGTCACGAATGACGCGCAGGTCGCGGGGATCCTCTCGGCGGGCGGCACATCGGTCTCGATCGTTTCGAGCGGAGACCTTGCTTTCGATGCACAGGCTTCGGCGGGCGACGTCACTGTGACGGGTAACAGCAGCCTCAGCGTGCTTGGTGCCGGGGCGACAGGTACAATCGACTTGTCGGCGGCACAGGACCTGGCCCTGCTCGACGATGTGATTGCGGGCAGTGCGCTCCTGCTCGATGCGGGCGGGCTTCTCTCTGCGGGCGCGCTGGCAAGCGGGCAGACCATTGGTATCCTGGCAGGCGACCTCGACATCGGCGCACTCGCAGCGCTGGGGCAAAGCGACGTCACGCAGGCAATCTCGATCACCGGCCTGGGCGATGTGACGCTGGGCGGTGCAGGAGGAACTGGCGGTTTCGAGCTCGACTCCGCTGAGTTCGCGCGCATTTTCAGCGGCGGTGATATTACTGTGAACGCTGGCTCGCTTTCCGGCAGCCTGATCACTGTGGATGACATGTTCGCCGTGGTCGGGACCGGATCGGGCGGCGCGATGGACGGCAATATCGGCCCGGCAGGATCGCTGATCCTCAGTTCCGGCGGTGATATCCTGGTGCGCGGCAATCTGGCGATCTTCAATGCCAGCCTGAGCAATCACCTCGTCCTCGATGCGCCGGGCCTCATCCGCCTGGTGGCCGATACGGGCGCGTTGCAGATGCTCGATGCAACCGAAGGTCTGACCGGCGTGATCGACATTTTCGCGACGGATTTCATCGCCGCGACCGATGCCGCATTCGCCGATATTCAGGGCATGAGCCTCTCGCAGATCGATTTGCGGCTGGGCGATAGCGACGGGATGGACAATCCCTTCGGCGTGATCCGCGCGGACACGCTCAATATCGATACCACCGCCAGCCGCGTCTTCATCCAGAACACCTCGCTCAGCTCCGCCATCGCAGACCGGCGGGGCTTCGAGGTCAACACGCTCAACATTGGCGATAGTGGCGGCACGATCCAGCCGATTGTCATCAATGGCACGATCGGGGGGACAACCGGCCTCGACACCATTGGCGCGGTGTCGATCACGAGCAGCTTCGACCCGTTCTCGACCATCAACGGCTGCCTGATCGTCAGCCCCGCCGTCTGCATCGCGATCACACCGGGAGAAAATCCGTTTGACGATCCGACGCGTGACCTGGTCAGGAAGAAATTCAATCCCAATGGCGACAAGGACAGCGAGCGCGATCCCGATGGGGACCGTGACAACGATCTCGGCAGTTTCGACACCATGTTGGTCGAGCTGAAGCCGGTGGATGGCTTTGAGCAGGATCCGCTGATCGACCAGCCGGTCACTGGTGCGGGCAATGAGGACCTTTGGGTCGATCCCGATGCCTGCCAACCGAACGATAGCAGTGAGGAATGCCAGCTCGAACCTGCCGAATAGCTTGACCAGGCGGTGCTGCTGGCGGCAAGGCGCTGGCCATGACCACCGTGCCGCTCAAGCTGTTCAATTCGCTGACCCGCAAGCTGGAGGAATTCCAGCCCGTCCATCCCGGTGTTCCTGGTGATCCGGCTCAGCCGCCCGAAGCGCGCGTCTATACCTGCGGGCCGACGGTCTATAACTACCCGCATATCGGCAATATGCGCGCCTATGTCTTTGCCGATGTGCTGGGCCGCACGCTGAGCTGGAAGGGCTACAAGCTCACCCATGTCATCAACATCACCGATGTCGGCCACCTGACCGATGATGCCGATGCGGGCGAAGACAAGATGGAGAAGATGGCCGCTGAGAAGGCGCAGTCCATCTGGGACATCGCGAAGCATTATACCGAGGCCTATTGGGCCGATGTGAAGGCGCTCAATATCCGCCAGCCGGCACAGTGGTCAGTCGCGACCGACTATATAGAGGAGATGCTCGACTTCGCGAAGCAGATCGCGCTCAAGCATTGCTACGAGCTCGACAGCGGGCTCTATTTCGATGTCTCGACCGTCGAGGATTACGGGCGCCTCGCGCGCGCAGTCACCGACGAGGGAGAAGGGCGGATCGAAGCGGTCGAAGGCAAGCGCAACGCCGCTGACTTCGCGATCTGGCGCAAGACTCCGCCGGGCGAGAAACGCCAGATGGAATGGGACTCGCCCTGGGGCCGGGGCGCGCCGGGCTGGCATCTCGAATGCTCGGTGATGGGCGGCAAGCTGCTCGGCTTCCCCTTCGATATCCATACAGGCGGGATTGACCACCGCGAGATTCACCACCCCAACGAGATCGCGCAGAACCAGGCCTTCTGCTGCACTGACGGGTTGGGCGTGGCGGAGAATTCCGGCGCGCGCATCTGGATGCACAACAACTTCCTGGTCGAGCGATCGGGGAAGATGAGCAAGTCAGCGGGCGAATTCCTGCGGCTGCAGTTGCTGATCGACAAGGGCTATCACCCGCTCGCCTACCGCATGATGTGCCTGCAGGCGCATTACCGCAGTGAGCTGGAGTTTTCGTGGGAAGGCCTCGGCGCGGCGCTGACCCGGCTAAAGCGGATGGTCATGGCGGTTGAACCTCTTCGTGATGCCGAAGCAAGCGATCCGTCGCATCCCAAATTTGCTCCGATGCGCGAGAAGTTCGCCGCAGCGATTTCTGATGACCTGGGTACGCCGATCGCGCTCACTGCGCTGGAAGAGGCGCTGGCGGTGAAGAAGGTCGATGCGGGCATCAAGCGTGCAGTGATCGACGACATGGAAGCTGTCCTCGGCCTCAACCTCTTTGGCCTCACCCGCGTCGACCTCCGCATCCGGCCCAAGGATGCGCAGATCACCGAAGCGGAAATCGAGGACGCACTCGCCCGCCGCAAAGCCGCCCGCGCGGAGAAGGACTTCGCCACCTCCGATTCCATTCGTGACGAACTTACGACCATGGGCGTCGAGGTAATGGACGGCGACCCGCTCGGCTGGGAGTGGAAGCTCGGATGAAGCTCTGGCGCCTGACCCGCGCGCCTTTTGTGGCACTCGACGGGAAGGGGGCCGAACTGCACGGCGCACGGTATTCTTCACCGGGGCGACCGGTGGTGAATTTTGCATCTGAGGCAGGGCTCGCGGTGCTGGTGGCGCTGCGCTACCTTCCTGAGAATCGCGAACAGTGGCCCGATGACTTTGTCCTTGGCTGGACCGAAGTCGACGCCCAGCCGGAGCCTGTACCCAACGCGAGCGACGAGGCAACCATCCAGGAATGGGTGGACGAATGGCTCAAGAGCGGTCGCTCGCTTCTTGCCACGATCCCATCGCGCGTGCTGCCAGAAGGGGATATCGTTATGTTGAACGTGCGGCACCCCGGCGCCACGAAGGTTGCACCGCTGAACTTGCGACCCTTCGATTTCGCGCAATGCCTCCATCGCCCGCCCATGCTCGACAAATATGGGAGCCAAGCATGACCGTCCTTGCCCTGTCATCGCTCATTCGCCCGCTGGTCGAAGCGCGCCTGCCGGAAGATCTCGATGTCCGCTGGTTCGCCAGCCAGGAGGAGGCGCTCACCGTCGCACCCGAAGCCGAGATCGGCTGGTTCGACATGTATGACCATGCCGCCATGGCGGAGACCGTGCGCGCCGCAACCCGTCTCAAATGGCTCAATTCGATCTATGCAGGGCTCGATTTTCTGCCGCTCGACGTGCTGGCGGAGCGCAAGGTCACTGTCACCAATGGCGCGGGGATCAACGCGCTGACCATCGCCGAATATGTCGTGATGGGGATGCTGACCGTGGCCAAGGGCTATCGCGATGTGGTGCGGGCGCAGGAGAGGCGCGAGTGGCTGTTCGATTCGCCCGGCAAACGCGAGCTGGCGGGCAGCAAGGCTTTGCTGCTGGGCTATGGCGCGATCGGCAAGCTGATCAAGCCGCGGCTTGAGGCGTTCGATGTGGATGTGGCTGTGGTGCGCCGTTCGGGCGGGGAGGGCGTGCTAGGTCCCGATGAATGGCGCGCGCGGCTGGGCGAGTTCGACTGGGTGATCCTCGCCGTACCCGCCACACCTGAAACCGACGGGATGATCGGTGCGGAAGAAATCGCGGCGATGAAGAGCGACGCAGTGCTGCTCAACATTGCGCGGGGTGCCGTGGTGGACCAGCCGGCTCTGGTCGAAGCGCTCGAGGCCAAGCGGATCGGAGGGGCGTTTCTCGATGTCACGACACCTGAACCTCTTCCGCCCGAGCATCCGCTTTGGGCGCTCGACAACGCGCATGTCACCATGCACCTTTCGGGCCGGGCTCAGGACAAGATGTTCATCCGTTCGGCCGAGCGTTTCCTCGAAAATCTCGACCGCTACCTGCGTGGTGAACCGGTCGCACCGATTTTCGATCCCGCGTTGGGGTACTGATTGCGCCACCCTGCGAAACGGGGCCATGACTTGCGGGTAAAGCTCTGATAGGCTGCGCAAAAGGCGAAAAGCTTGAAATTGTGGTCGCATTGCGGTGGCTCGCATCAATCGATGCGGGCGAAACGGGGGGAATGCGATCATGTCCGAAAAGAAGAAAGCGTCAGACCTTTTCATCGAATGCCTCGAGGCTGAAGGCTGCGAATATATCTTTGGCGTTCCGGGCGAGGAAAACCTCGATTTCGTTGAGAGCCTCTCAAACTCAAAGCAGATCAAGCTGATCCTGACCCGGCACGAGCAGGGCGCCGGTTTCATGGCCGCGACTTACGGGCGCCATACCGGCAAGACGGGCGTTTGCATCGCTACGCTGGGGCCGGGCGCGACCAATTTCGTGACGGCCGCCGCCTATGCCCAACTCGGCGGAATGCCGATGATGATGATTACCGGGCAGAAGCCGATCAAGAAGAGCAAGCAGGGCCGCTTCCAGATCCTTGACGTGTGCTCGATGATGGAGCCGATCACCAAATATACGCACCAGCTTCATGCGGGCGACAACATCCCCAGCCGCGTGCGCGAAGCCTATCGCCTGGCGGAAGAGGAGAAGCCCGGCGCGGTGCATCTCGAGCTGCCAGAGGACATTGCCGAGGAGCCCTGTTCGGGCACGCCTATCCCCGCTTCGGTCGCGCGCCGTCCAAGCGCAGAAGCCAAGGCGGTGCGATTGGCAGTCGATGCTCTAGAAAAGGCCAAGAATCCGATTCTGGTGATTGGCGCAGGCGCCAACCGCAAGATGACGGGCCGGATGCTCAACCAGTTCGTTGAGAAGACCGGCATTCCTTTTGTCACCACCCAGATGGGCAAGGGCGTGATCGACGAGCGGCACCCGCTGTTCCTCGGCTGCGCGGCGCTGAGCGCAGGGGATTTCTGCCACCGCGCGATCGAGGAAGCCGATTGCATCGTCAATGTTGGCCATGACGTGATCGAAAAGCCGCCCTTCTTCATGAAGGAAGACGGGGTGACGGTAATCCATGTCTCCAACCGCAGCGCCGAAGTGGACCCGGTCTATTTCCCGCAGATCGAAGTGATCGGCGACATCGCCAACGCCATCTGGCAGATCAAGGAAGACATCGTGCGGCAGGGCCATTGGACCAGCGGCGATCTCAAGCGTTACCACCGCGCCGAGCTGGAACACACCGGCAAGCTGGCAGAGGATGCACGTTTCCCGATCTTCCCGCCGCATCTCGTCCAGCAGGTTCGCGATTCCATGCCGCAGGACGGGATCATCTGCCTCGACAATGGCGTCTACAAGATCTGGTTTGCGCGCGGCTACACCGCATACCTGCCCAACACCGTGCTGCTCGACAATGCGCTCGCCACAATGGGTGCAGGGCTGCCCAGCGCGATGATGAGCGCCATGCTCTATCCCGATCGCAAGGTCATGGCGATCTGCGGCGACGGCGGCTTCATGATGAACGATCAGGAGATGGAGACCGCGGTTCGTCTGGGGCTCAACCTCACCGTGCTGATCCTGCGCGACGATGCCTATGGCATGATCCGCTGGAAGCAGGCCAATATGGGCTTCAGGGATTGGGGGCTGACCTATGGAAACCCCGATTTCGTTGTGTTTGCGGAAAGCTTCGGGGCACAGGGCCACCGCATCGAAAGCAGCGATCATCTGCGTGAAACGCTGGCCTATTGCCGCGACACGCCGGGAGTTCACCTGATCGATTGCCCCGTCGATTATTCGGAGAACGACCAGATTCTGAATATCGACATTAAAAAGCTTTCCAAGGAGCTGTAATCCTGCTCCGGCACCCCGGCCCCGGAGTCGGGGTCCCGCTTCCTACTCGCGGCGGGACTGCCAACGCGGGATCCCGTATCAAGTCAGGGATGACGAACGAGAGATTGCAATGCCCGAACTTAGAGACATCTACCCGCTCTACCTCAACAACAAAGCAGCTCAGCCCAACACCGACCTTGAGGTGACGGACAAATTCACCGGCGAAGTGGCCTTCCGCACAGCGCTTGCGACGCCCGACGTGATCGAGGAAGCGATTGCCGGGGCCGTGCGTGCGACCGAGCCAATGGCGCGGCTGGCGAGCTACGAGAAGCAGGACGTACTGATGCATTGCGTCGCGCGTTTCCGCGAGCGGTTTGACGAGCTCGCCTATGCCCTGTGCGTCGAGGCGGGCAAGCCGATCAAGGATGCCGAAGGCGAGGTTTCGCGCCTGATCGACACTTTCCGCATCGGTGCAGAAGAGGCGGTGCGCAATTATGGCGAGGTCCAGCCGCTCGACATTTCGCCGCGAGCCAAGGGCTATATGGGCATGTGGAAGCGCGTGCCGATCGGCCCGTGCAGCTTCATCTCGCCGTTCAACTTCCCGCTCAACCTTGCCGCGCACAAGATCGCGCCTGCGATCGCCATGGGCTGCCCATTCGTGATGAAGCCCGCCAGCCTTACGCCGCTGGGCGCGATTATCATGGGCGAAGTGCTGGCCGAATGCGATGTGCTGCCGGAGGGCGCCTTCAGCATCCTCCCGGCCAGCCGCGACGGTGCGGATTTGTTCACTACCGACGATCGCCTGAAACTGCTGAGCTTCACCGGATCGCCGGGCGTGGGCTGGGCGCTCAAGGCCAAGGCGGGCAAGAAGAAGGTGGTGCTCGAACTGGGCGGCAATGCCGCAGTGATCGTCGATAAGGATGCCGATCTCGACCACGCGCTCGAACGGATCATCTTCGGCGCGTTTTACCAGAGCGGGCAGAGCTGCATCGGGGTGCAGCGGATCATCATCCACGAGGATATCTACGACACCTTCAAGGATATGCTGGTCGCCAAGACCGCGACGCTGGTGGCGGGCGATCCCAAGGACCGCGATACCTTTATCGGGCCGATGATCTCCGTGAAGGAGGCGACACGGCTCAAAGGCTGGATCGACGATGCGGTGAGCCAGGGCGCACATTTGCTGTGCGGCGGCGAGTGCGATGGCGCGATGTTGCAGGCGACTCTCCTAGAAGGCGTGCCGCGCAATTGCGACGCCAATACGGAGGAAGCCTTCGGCCCACTGGCCAATCTCTCAAGGTTCTCGGACTTTGGCGAGGCGCTGGAGCAGGTGAACGATTCGAAGTTCGGCCTGCAGGCAGGCATCTTCACCCGCGACATTCACCAGGTGCTCGATGCCTGGGATGTGCTCGATGTCGGCGGCGTGGTGGTGAACGATGTCTCGTCATACCGCGTCGACAACATGCCCTATGGCGGAGTGAAGGACTCAGGGCTCGGCCGCGAGGGCATCCGCTTCGCGATGGAGGACATGAGCGAGATCAGGAACCTGGTAATCCGGCGGGTCTAGAGTCTCACACATCCTCCAGCAGCAGCAGCGCAGCAGTCACCACCATGCGCGGGGCGGGGTTAAGTGTGTGGTCAACTTTGCTCACTGCAGCGTCGGCAACCAATTGCCCCGGAATGGTGAACTCGTGATCGGGCAGGGCGGCGACAAAGCACTCGCCCGCTGCAATTGCATCGGGCCCATCGAAGGCGAACGTGACTTCGTGGCGGGTGCCGCTGAAGGTGATCGAGGCCCAGGCTTTCTCTTCATGCGAGAGCAACTGGCCCTGCGCTTCGCCAAGCGCGATCAATGCGTCGCGCACGCGGTCACCGGTTGAGCGGCGGGCGCGAAAACGGCGCGCCTTCGACTTGGGAAAATCAGACTGCATGAGCCGTCTCCTGTTGTTGGGGCGCATAGCTCTCCATCCAGCGGCGGATGCGTGCTTCGGTGCGTTCGCGCGGGATACGGCCCATGCGCAGGTCGAGCACGAAACGTGGATCATGCGCGGCGAGGCGGCCGAATTTGGTCGCAGGCATATCGTGCTGGCGGAGAAAATTCTCGACGGATCGGATCAGCATGGTTCCCCTCATCGGTAGTTTGGAGATGACGAATCGTTGCGATGTTCTCGATTCGTTCCATGTGAAATCCTACTTGTCTAGGAAAAATCCTATGCTATAGGAATTTTAATCCGGAATGAGGTGCGAATTGCGATGAGCGACGAAGCGGGAAGGGCGAGATTGCTGGAACTGGCGCAGGCAAGCCGCGCCAGTCTTGCCTCGCTATCTGCAATGATCGGGCGCAATCCCAGCTATTTGCAGCAGTTTGTGCGCAAGGGCTCGCCGCGCAAGTTGGAAGAACAGGATCGTCGCAAGCTGGCCGAGTTTTTCGGCGTTTCCGAAACGGAATTGGGCGCACCGGAGGAAAATTCCTACGATTCGCGTCTTGACGCCACGGCGTCATCGGGTGGCTGGGTCGAAGTGCCGCGGCTGGATATTGGGGCATCGGCCGGACCCGGGGCCCTTCCGGTGGGAGAGCAGGCCTTCGATACGTTCCGCTTCTCGGCGCGCTGGCTGCGCGAACAGGGCTTCGAGGGGGCGCAGCTTTCCGCCATCAAGGTCGAAGGCGACAGTATGGAGCCGCTGCTGCGCGATGGCGACGAGATCCTCGTCGACCGTGCGCCGCGCGCATTTCGCGACGGGGTGCATGTCGTGCGGCTGGGCGACACGGTGATGGTCAAGCGCGTCGCCTCGGCCGGTCAGGGCAGGTTTGCGTTGCTCTCCCAGAACATGGCCTATCCGCCGGTCGAAGTTGCGGCGGACGAAGTCGAGATCATCGGCCGAGTGGTTTGGAAAGGGGGAAGGGTGTGATGTCTGATTTTGGGTGGAAAGCGGACATCGATCAGATGCCTATCTTTTCCCATCGAGCGCGTATCCTAGAATGGGCTAGGTTTAGCGCAACGTCGCCTGCTTTGTCGTCGCAATCACCGGAAAAATAGACGATATTGAGGGCAGCCCGTTGGGCATCATACTCCCCAACCCGCTCCATGACTTCCACGGCTTCAGTCCAGGGGAGTCGGTCACCTTTGATCAGCACCTGCGCACATGGAAGTACAAGGGCAACCAATTCGTGGCGAACCGCCTCGGCCCATTCTTCAAGCAGTTCATGTTGTCGATCCTTTGTAACTGCCTTGCTGAGGGGTGGGCGACAAATCTCGTTGAGGACGCAAAATGCTGCGTTGAGACTAATCGTCGCTCCCTCGCGAATAAGCGCCGAAGCATTCTCTTCGTCGCAATAGGGAAACCTCGCGTCAAACGTTTCGAGGAAACGTTCTTCTCTGGCTGAATCATGCAAACGCATTTGAGCCTTATGCCTGCGTCGGTGCTATGTC